>CAZJWQ010000113.1:0-2988 GCA_964549645.1 uncultured Piscirickettsiaceae bacterium
TATTTTGAGGTAGGTGGTTGACTGATAAACTAAATTTTTATGCAGAATCTACATATATCTATATTCAACACAACAACTTAAAAGAGCGTTTTAAGTTGTTTTCTGCCCCAATAGCAGTGTCAAATGGAGATGTTGACTTTTGTATTGCCGAAACAGGTTTTGGCACAGCTACCAATTTTTTAGCAGTTGTAGATTATTGGTTAAAATACACACCTGATAATTATTGCTTGCACTATATTTCTTTTGAAAAAAAACCATTAACTAAAGCAAAGTTAATTAAAGCACATGCTAATAATAGTAAGTTTCAAAATATACTGGCTCAATTAATTCAAAATTATCCTTTTTTACTACCAGGCTGGCATGATCTTTATTTATTTAATGGCAGAGTGCGTTTAACTCTGTGGTTTGGAAACTTACTGTTAGGGTTGCCAGAGTTTACTATTAAAGCTGATGTTTGGTTTTTAGATAAGTTTAATCCAACTAAAAATCACGATATGTGGCAACCAGCAACCTATTCACAAATAGCAAGATTAAGCCATAATAAAACGACCTTTGCGGCTTCTAGTTATACCATCGACCTATGTAAAGGCTTAGAACAGGTTGGGTTTAGCGTACAAAAATTATCAGGGATTGCTGAACAAACAGAAATTTGTTTTGGTAGTTTTATTCGCTCACGCAAGTTTACAGCACCAAAGCCTTGGTTTACACCCCCTAAACATTTAAGCCTAGCAGCAAAACAAAAAAAAGCATGCATAGTCGGGGCAGGCTTAGCAGGGGCAACAGTAGCTTATAAACTAGCAAGTAATGGCTGGCAGGTTGATGTTATTGAAGCTCAAGAAGATATAGCAAGCCAGGCATCTGGTAATCTAGCAGGTGCAATTCACCCTTTAATAACCGCAGATTGGAATATTAGAAGCCAGTTTTATTTACAAGGCTATGAAACAACTTTACGGTGGTTAAGTAGTTGGATAAAGCAAAAAGAAATTATTGGTAATTTAAATGGTTTAATGCAGTTAGCAACTAGTGAAAAAATACAGCATCGTTTACAAGATAGTTTACAAAGGGTTGGTATACCTAGTGATTTTGCCATGTGGCATAATGCAGAGCAAGCAAGCAAAATAATTGGTATAGAAACTAAATACTCTGGTATGTTTTTTAATAAGGCTGGTTGGGTAAATCCTAAATCAGTAATTGAAAAGTGCCTAAGCCATTCAAATATAACAGTGCATACCCGTGCAAAAGTAACGTCAATACAGCAATTAAGTACACAACATTGGCATATTAAAACTAAACAATTAACTTTTAATGCACCCGTATTAATTGTTGCCAGTGCAGGCTTAGATAATAATTTAAATAATTATCTAGGCTTAAATATACGCCCTGTAAAAGGGCAGGTTAGTCATATACAAAGTTCTATAAAACAAAAGAAACTCAAAACCACTGTTACGCACCAAGGTTACTCTATTAGTAATTTAAATATAAATGGTAAAATAGCTTCTGTTACAGGGGCAACGTTTGAAGCCCCAAGTTTATCTTTTGCAAGCTCTAAAAAGGCAAATGTTGAAAATGTATACATGGCAAAAAAAGCTTTACCAGCTTGGTTAAATATTACCGATGAAGAAATAGAACAATTAAATTCTAAAGTAGGCTTTAGACCAACATCATCAGACCACCTTCCTTTAATTGGAGCGGTAGTAAATAGTGTTTATGCAGATAAACATTATTATTCTCAAAGTCATAGCCATGCTGTATTTCGTTATCCACAACAACAATATAAACAGGGTTTGTACGTTTCAAATGGACACGGAGCTAGAGGTTTAATGTCAGTTTTTTTAGCCGCAGAAATGATTTATGCACAAATAGCAGGTAAAACTCCTGTTTTAGCAAATAGTCTAGTTAACGCTACTCATTTAGAGCGTTTTAGGATTAGAAGTTGGCGAAGTAATAAGCAGATGAAATAGTATTTACTTTAAAACTGTATTATGGCTTATAATGTTCTGAATTAATCATTGTTTTGAAGAGAGAAGTATGCAGTTGAAGTTGTTAGGAATGTTTGTCTTAATGTTGTTACTTATATCCTGTGCAAGTGGTCCAGCGAAGGAAGATGGCTTGTCTGGAGACTTGCTTGTTCCTAATTGGGTTTTACAAACGCCAGTTAATAGTAATAGTTATGATGTAGTTGTTGTTGTAGCATCATCAGAATCTAATGATTATCAATTTGCTATGGATAAAGCTAAAGAACAAATAAATAAACAATTACGACAGGATTTGTCAAAAACTTATAAAGAGTTTTTGAAAATAAAATATAAACAACAAAGAAGCCTTGAAAATTTAGTTCGTACTGAAGTGATAAATAATTTACCTCTCATTACCATGCAAAAATATGTAGTAGAGGTTGCTAGATTTAAGCATGCAGATACTGCTGAAACCAGTATTTGGTATCAATTAAAAGAAAAAGAAATTGTATCTTATTTAGAGAATCATAGGCAAAAGTTGGATGCTTTTTTAAGTAGATTTGTAAATATAAGAACTACAGGTGATGATTTTTATAGGGTTTTATCGGTTATACCAGCATTACCTACCATTGCAATGAAAGAAAAGTTAGGGGTTTATATAATTCATTTTACTGAAGACTCTTCTTTGGCAAGCTTACCAAATGATAATTTAACTCGCTTGCTCAATTTAGAAGTATCAAATAGCTTTGATCATTTAGCTATTCGTATAGATTCTATTACTTTAGCAGGAGAAGTTTTTGAAAGACAGTTGTTAGATCAGCTAATTATTACAGGTCTAAATATGAAATCTTTTCGACCAGATATATTGATTAGTTTTTCTATTGATAAAGTTATTACAAATGAAGGCGATCTAACAAGTGTTGTACTTAACACTAGTAGTGAAATGATAGCTTCTGACGGAAGGGCTTTTACAACTACTGTAGGTGTTTATAAAGGTTTAAATGCTAATCATGATCTAGCGCTACAACAAGCA
>CAZJWQ010000113.1:3088-4759 GCA_964549645.1 uncultured Piscirickettsiaceae bacterium
GGGCATATAGGTATAGATATATCTTTGTCTAATAAAACAGGAAAATTAGGGGTTTACACTTTTAGAGAGCAAGCTAAAGATTTAACCACTCTTGGGGCAGAATTTTTATTTAATGAAGATAATGATAATTTTGTAGAAGTTTTTGGTAGTATTGTACGCAAAGGGATGGTTGATGAAAATTTAGAATTTGGCTTCAAAGGTAAGCTGTTTCATGTTTCACAAAATCACAACAATCAAGACGGCTATGGTTTGTTATTAGGGGTAACAGGTCGTTATTGGTTTCCTACAGAAATCCCTATTGCTATAGCAGCAGACTTATTATATAACCCACCAATTGTTGCTTTTGGAAATGTAGAGCGTGCTGTAGATTTTGAAGTTAGAGCAGAATTAAGAATACTACCTACAGCAGTTGCCTATATTGGTTTTAGAAAGCTGACTGTTGATTTTGATAGAAGATCTAATTACAATATAGATGATGGCATTCATCTTGGGATAAATGTAGCTATTCAATAAAGTTTTAAACCTAAATTCTGCATCAAGTTTTTAATATGTATGGCGTAAGATATTAATTCAATAGCCCTTGTAACCTAGGGTTATTACTGGGCTTTGAATTCTTTTGGCATGGCTATTTCTTCATCAGTAAATAGAAACTTTTGCATTTCTTCTTTTAAGAAACTCTGTGCTTTTTGGTCTAAGCTTGATAACCTATATTCATTAATTAAAATAGTTTGTTGGGTAAGCCATTGTTTCCAAGCTTCTTTAGATATATTTTCATACACTTTTTTCCCAAATTCTCCAGGGAAAGGAGTAAAATCTAATCCTTCCATTTCTTCACCTATTTTGGCACAATTAACTAATCTACTCATTTAGCTTACTTCCTTTATATTTAAGATAAAAGTATACTACACAAAAAACATAATAAAGAAAATATAATACCCAAATCCCTACATAGAAATATGAATAATGTGTAAGATATTGTTTTCACAGAGAAAGAAAAAATATTAGTCGCACCCGTAGGTTCGACGGCTATTTTTTCTTTTTTTGTGGAATCAAGAGCTTGTGCAGGATTTGTGTTTCTATGTAGGGATTTGGGTAATGACAAATAAACCAATTAAAAGTTTTGTATTAAGGCAAGGGCGTTTATCTAATGCTCAGCAAGCAGCTATAGATAACTTATGGGCAAAGTATGGTTTAGAGATAAAACCAACATTATTAAATTTTAATAATTTATTTGGCAGAGAAGCTGAAACTATTATAGAAATTGGTTTTGGAATGGGTAGCAGCCTTGCAATTATGGCTGAAAATAACCCCGATAAAAATTATATAGGCATAGAGGTACATCGGCCAGGAGTAGGAGCATTATTAAAACTCGTGGCAGAAAAAAACTTAACTAATATAAGGGTTTTTAATGATGATGCGATTGAAGTTTTAGCACAATGTATTCCTAAAAATAGCTTAACGGCTGTTTATTTGTTTTTCCCCGACCCATGGCATAAAACTAAACATAAAAAACGCCGCATTTTACAAGCAGCATTTGCTACAACTATTGCCCAGCATTTGCAGATAGGTGGGCAGTTTCATCTGGCAACTGACTGGCAAGATTATGCACAACATATGCTAAAAATAATGAATGATTCAGCCGATTATATTAACTTGTCAGGGGCTAATAAT
>CAZJWQ010000114.1:0-4696 GCA_964549645.1 uncultured Piscirickettsiaceae bacterium
GGTATTGCCGTAAGAATGGCAGTAATACAAATTCTATTTAATAATGCCTAATCCGCAGATAGAGATTGGATATATAGTGCTAGACCTTGTTTGCTAGGCGTTTGCAAAAAATCTTAGCTTGACCCATAGGTTAAGCGGGCATTTTTTGTGAATGCCTAGCGAATAAGGGTTGGTGCTAGATGCCAATTCTCTATTTGTGGATTAGGGATAATGTACAGGCAATTAAATAATGAAGCTATTAATCAAAAATATTAGAATTTTAGACCCAAAATATCAAATTGATAAAATAACCAATTTATATGTTTCACGTGGAAAGATAATAGCTATAGCAGATAAGCTAAATGACTTTAGCGCAGATAAAATAATTGATGGCACAAATAAATGGTTAATACCAGGGGTAGTTGATTTACAAGCAAGAGTATCGGAACCAAGCAGTTACTATACAGGCAGTATAGCAACAGAAACCAAAGCTGCTGCTGCTGGCGGTATAACAACTATATGTTGCCCGCCAGATACCAACCCTATAAACGATACCCAAGCAGTAACCGAATTAATTCAACGCAGAGCCAGGCAGCAAGCTAGTGCGTTTGTATTACCTATTGGGGCAATTACCCAAGGTTTAGAAGGTAAGTTGTTAGCTAATATGGTAGCTTTAAAAAATGCTGGTTGTATAGCTCTTAGCCAAGCTAATAAACCTATACAAAATAGCCTAGTCTTAAAAAATGCTATGGCTTATGCACAATGTAATAATATTTTATTTATGTTGCGTTGTGAAGATAAACAGCTTAAAAATAATGGGGTTGCTCATGGCGGAGCAATCAGCTCTAGGTTAGGTTTAGCAGAAATATCTAGCTCTACTGAAACCGCAGCCCTTGCCAGAGATTTAATTTTAGTTGCAGAAACAGGCATAAAAACTCATTTTTCACTAATATCAACCGCTAAATCAGTAGCAATGATTCAAGAAGCCAAAAAACAAGGGCTACCTGTAACTTGTGATGTGGCAATTCATCAATTATTTTTAACAGAATATGATGTTATGGAGTTTGATTCTTTATTTAATGTAAGCCCTCCATTGCGTAGTAAAGATGATAAAGATGCTTTGCGTATGGGTTTAAAAATGGGAGTGATAGATGCAATTGTAAGTGACCACACTCCTTTGCATAGAGATGATAAGCTATTACCATTTGGAGAAAGTAAAGTTGGCATAAGTGGTTTAGAAACTTTATTACCCTTAACCCTCAAGTTAGTTGAAGAAAAAGTATTAGATTTAAACACCGCAATTGCTAAATTAACCTACCAACCTGCTAATATTATTAATATAGCAAGTGGCAGTTTAAAAATAGGCAATGCCGCAGATTTTTGTATATATGACCCTAATTTTGACTGGGTTGTAGATAGGTTTAATTTAGTAAGTGCAGGTGATAATTCTGCCTTTGATGGTTGGAGGTTTAATGGTAAGGTAGAGCAAACTTATTTCCACGGTCGTCTTGTTTATAGCAGAATATGAAGTTTATTTCACAAAGTGTACAAGCAGGTAACTACTGGCTAATAATGGTTACTTTAACTACAGATGATACTTTACCATTTGGTTATAAAGTAATTGTAGACGCTAATGAATGGGTTTTGTTTAGCCAGACTAAAAAAAGTGCTAGTTTTTTATCTTATGCTAAATACCAAAATATTAAAGATAATAGCATAAGTTTTTTACAAAATAACCCCGCTAATTTAATACTATCTACTGAAAAAACTTATTTATTGTTAGCTAGTGATTTAAATATGGCAAGTGCCTTTTATTTACTGAAAGAGTTAAGAAATAAATATAAATTTATAGTTATTTTATCAGCCACTAATAACTTCCCTTTTATAGTAAAACCTGCACAGTTTATGTTTACAGGGTTTCCTGCTCACGCTATAGGCTCTTGCCCATTATTAGAAGACTGGAAAGTAGTTAACCGTTTATGTTCTAACCAAGGTTTACCTGGTTGTTTTGATGGCGATATTGCTCAATTATTTATCCATTGGACACCTGCAAAAGATTGGGAGATATTAAAGTTTGAATAAATTACAAAATAACTACCAACAAGTTATAAATAGAATTGCAAAAGTAGCAACAACAACTAATAATAGTAACAACAACAAGGTAAACTTATTAGCGGTAAGTAAAACTAAACCAGTTGAGCAAATACAACGCTTAGCAAGTTATGGGCAAATAGCATTTGGTGAAAACTATGTACAAGAAGCCTTAAGCAAAATAGCCATTTTACCTCAGCTTGAATGGCACTTTATTGGGCCTATTCAATCTAATAAAACTAAAGCCATTGCTGAAAACTTTACATGGGTACATAGTGTTGATAGGCTAAAAATAGCTAAGCGTTTAAGTACACAAAGACCAACACATTTGGGTAATTTAAACATTTTACTACAAGTAAATATTAGTGAAGAAGCCACTAAAGTAGGTTTTTTGCCAAATGAAATAGTTAGTATAGCCAAGCAAATAAACCAATTACCTAATCTTAAACTAAGAGGGTTAATGGCAATACCTATAAAATCTACAAATTTAGAACAGCAAAGAAAACCATTTAAAAAAATGCAACAACTACTAGTGCAATGCCAGCAAAATATAACAAATAACAGTTTAGATACTTTGTCTATGGGTATGTCAGCTGACTTAGAAGCTGCTATTATTGAAGGAGCAACCATAGTAAGAATTGGTAGCGATATTTTTGGAACAAGAGGATAATAATTATGAATAAAACTATTACATTTATTGGGGCAGGTAACATGGCTCTTAGTTTAATAAAAGGTTTACTATCTAGTGGCTATAGTCGAGATAATATCACGGCAACTGATCCAAATAAAGAACAAAGAGACCATCTAACCCAAATATTTGGTATAAAATGTTTTGCTAATAATTTAGCAGCGGTTAAGCAAGCAGATGTGATTATTCTAGCAACAAAACCACAAATTTTAGCTAAAGTATGCAATGAAATAAAACCAACAATACAGCAATCTCAACCTTTAATTATATCTATAGCTGCGGGGGTGCGGTTGGCAGATATAAATAACTGGTTAGGGCAAACAACCTCTATTGTAAGGTGCATGCCAAATACACCTGCAATGATTCAAAGCGGAGCAACTGGCTTAATCGCCAACAGAAATGTAACAAATCAGCAAAAAAATATAGCAGAAAATATATTAAGAGCCGTAGGTATTACTGTGTGGGTAAGCACAGATGATGATTTAGATTCAATAACTGCTCTGTCAGGTTCAGGGCCCGCTTACTATTTTTTATTTATGCAAGCTATGCAAGAGTCTGCCGAAAAAATGGGCTTAAGTAAAGAGGATGCAAAACTATTAACTATTCAAACTGCATTTGGGGCAGCTAAAATGGCATTAGAAAGCCCGTATGATTGTGCAACTTTACGCAAAAAAGTAACCTCACCAAATGGTACAACTCAAAAAGCAATTCAATCATTTGAAAATAATAACTTTAAACAAATAGTTGATAAAGCCATGATAGCTGCAAAAGATAGAGCAAAAACTCTTGCTGATGAGTTATATGGAAGCACTTAACAACTAACTTGAATTCTGGCAACGCCAAGTTTTACACACCTAGGCAACATTTTGCAAGAATAGCTAGCTATTGTAAAAAATGTTAACGACGGTGTGAAAAACTTGGCTAAGACCCACAGAATTTCAAGTTAGTTGTTAAGTGCTTCCATATGTAAATAATTAAATTATGGGTTAATTTATAATGCATCCATTGCTTTATCATAGTTAGGTTCATCAGTTACTTCTTTTACTAATTCACTATATACAATTTTATGCTGTTCATCCAAAATTAAAACAGCCCTTGCATATAATCCATCTAATGGACCACCACTTATGGTAACACCATAATTTTTTTCAAAAAAACGATATCTATAATCTGATGCGGTGATTGCATTTTTTATGCCTTCAGCACTACAAAAGCGACTAAATGCAAAAGGCAGGTCTAATGACACAAATAATAAAACGGTATTATCTAGCCCAGAGGCTCCTTGGCTAAATGTTTTAAGTTGCAATGCACAAACAGGCGTATCAATACTAGGAAAAATATTTAAAATAATTTTTTTCCCTTTTAATTCTGCTAATGAAACTTCTGTAAGATCAGCACTAACTACCGTAAAGTTAGGAGCTATTTCACCAACATTTGGAAAGTTTCCAAGTGTTTTAATTGGGTTATTTTTAAATGTTAAAGAAGCCATGTTTTTTCCTTTAATTTAGCGAAGCCCTAAATAATCATTTTTTATGTCGTATTATCCATAAGGCAGTAATTCATATTATAACAGAAATTTGCGTTTTTAAATTTATGCTCTATTAAATAAGAAGTGTTATAATTATCGTTAACGAAAGGCTGGTGCTATATGCCAATTCTCTATTCGGGGATTAGGGTAAAGTAATTATTTAGGTGGTTTGTTATCTGAATCTATAACTTCTGCATCTATAATGTCATCGTTATCAGCTTTTAAATTAGGCTTAAATGGTATGTTATCTTGGTTAGTATTGTTAGATTCATGCCATTGAGCGTCATAAATATTACCGTTTTTTTGTTGGTATTGTCTTTGTTGACGTCTTTGCTGACGTTTAGCAAAGCTTCTTGCAAAGAGTGTTCTTATCGGTTCAATTAAAAATAATATACCTATAGTGTCAGTTA
>CAZJWQ010000115.1:0-4650 GCA_964549645.1 uncultured Piscirickettsiaceae bacterium
ATTTAACCTCTTTAAATAAATTTAACCACCAAGGCATAACCGTAAAATCAGTTATGCAATTTAACCCTAATCCGTAAATAGAGAATTGGCATCTAGCACCAGCCCTTATTCGCTAGGCATTCACAAAAAATGCCCGCTTAACCTATGGGTGAAGCTAAGATTTTTTGTAAACGCCTAGCAAACAAGGGCTAGCACTATATATCCAATCTCCATCTACGGATTAGGGCTTAAAGATTAAGATTACAAATAAAGTTATAAACCAATATCTTTTTTAGCTCTTTTAATTGCCGCTAACACTTGTTTGGGTGCAGTGCCACCTAAGTGGTTGCGGGCATTAACTGAACCTTCTAAAGTTAAAACTTTATACACATCTTCACTAATTTTGGCACTAAACCCTTGTAATATTTTTAAGGGCATTTCTGACAAATCTTGTTTGTTTTTTATACCATAGGCTACCGCTAAACCAACTATTTCATGTGAATCTCTAAAAGTTAGACCTTTATTTACCAAATAATCAGCTAAGTCGGTAGCTGTAGAAAAACCTTGTTTTGCGGCATTATAAGTATTTTCTTGGTTTACTATAATGGCAGGAATCATATCTGCAAAAGCTCTTAAGCTACCTTTAACTGTATCAATAGTATCAAATAATGGCTCTTTATCTTCTTGGTTGTCTTTATTGTAAGCTAGTGGCTGTGATTTCATTAAAGTTAATAAACTCATTAAATGCCCATACACTCTACCTGTTTTGCCTCTTACTAACTCTGGTACATCGGGGTTTTTCTTTTGTGGCATAATTGATGAACCTGTACAAAATCTATCAGGTAACTCAATAAATTTAAATTGGGCTGATGACCATAATACTAACTCTTCAGCAAAACGAGATAGGTGCATCATAAATATAGCGGCGAAGGCATTAAATTCAATGGCAAAATCTCTGTCTGAAACACCATCAAGTGAATTTTGGCTAATTTCAGCAAAATTTAATAAATTAGCAGTTAATTCACGATCAATTGGGTAGGTTGTGCCAGCAAGAGCGGCAGAACCTAATGGCATTGAATTTACTCGTTTACGGCAATCAATCAATCGTTCTATATCGCGTTTAATCATTTCAAACCATGCCATCATATGATGCCCAAAGGTTACTGGTTGTGCTATTTGCAAATGGGTAAACCCTGGCATAATAGTTGCATATTCTTTTTCTGCTAAGTATAAAATACCATCTTGCAAACGCTGCATTGCAGGCAAAATATTGTCTATTTCATCTCTTAAATATAAACGGATATCTGTAGCAACTTGATCATTACGAGAACGACCAGTATGTAGTTTTTTACCAGTAACTCCTATCAAATCAGTTAGCCTAGCCTCAATATTCATATGAATATCTTCTTGCTTAATTGACCAATTAAAATTACCACTTTCTATTTCTTTAGTTATTGTTGCTAAGCCTTGCACAATATCATCTAATTCTGTGTTAGATAAAATATTAGCTTTAACTAGCATAGTGGCATGGGCTATAGAACCTTGAATATCTTGTTTATACATACGTTTATCAAACATAATAGATGCGGTAAATTCTTCTACAAAAGCATCGGTTTCTTCATTAAAACGCGCACTAGAAAGTTTATTGGTGTTAATTTTATTTGACATTAATTTTCCTGAGTAATAAATACTGATTTATTATAATATTGTAGCTTATACCCTAAAAATAAAAATATTTTAATGGGCTTCATCCCAATTATTTCCCTGCCCTATATCGACAATTAAAGGTACTTGTAAGTTGGCAGCATTTTCCATAATAGTTTTAATTTGTTGCTTTGCTAATTTAACATCATCATCGGCAATTTCAAATACTAATTCATCATGTACTTGCATTAATAATTTAATATTTAATGCAGAGCTATCAATCCAATCTTGAATATCTAACATAGCTTGTTTTATAATGTCCGCTGCAGTGCCTTGCATAGGAGCATTTATGGCAGTTCTTTCTGCATACTGGCGACGCATGCCATTACTAGCATTAATATCTGGCAAGTATAGTCTTCGCCCTTGAATAGTCTCTACAAAACCATCTTCTTTAGCTTGGAGTTTAGTGTTTTCCATGTATTCTTTAACCTTAGGGTAACGGTTAAAGTAAAGATTAATATATTCTTGTGCCAAGCCCCTGCTAACATTTAATTGCTTAGCTAGACCAAAGGCTGACATACCATAAATAAGCCCAAAATTTACTGCTTTAGCACTTCTTCTTTGCTCTATAGTTACCTCTTCAATAGTAGTTGCAAATATTTCTGCGGCAGTTGCACTATGGATATCTTTACCTTCTGCAAAAGCAGTTAGTAACCCATTGTCGTTAGAAATATGAGCCATTATTCTTAATTCTATTTGTGAATAATCGGCGGCAACTAGCTTATAGCCTTTAGGGGCAATAAAAGCTTGTCTAATTTTACGCCCTTCTTCGGTTCTAATCGGAATATTCTGTAAATTAGGTTGAGTAGATGATAAACGACCTGTGGAAGCTACTGCCTGTTGGTAAGAAGTATGTACCCTGCCAGTGTTAGCATCAATTTGTTTAGGTAGTGCGTCTGTATAGGTTGATTTTAACTTGGCTAAGCTACGATACTCTAAAATTAAAGTTGGTATTTCATAACCATCTTCTGCTAATTGGGATAATACCGGTTCGGCAGTTGAAGGTTGCCCTTTAGGGGTTTTTTTAATAATTGGTATTTCTAACTTTTCAAACAAAATAACTTGTAACTGTTTGGCAGAGTTTAAATTAAACTTTTCACCTACAACATTGTGAGCTTTTTCTTCTAAAGTAAGTAATGTATTGCCAAGTTTATAAGACTGATCTGCAAGCATTTGCCTATCTATTAACACGCCATTTCTTTCTGTTTTGGCTAGTACGGTTAATAAAGGTAATTCTAATTTTTTAAAAATATTAGCAGGCTTTTCTTTGGCAATTAATTTTGGATATAAGGCTAAGTGTAGTTGCAAGGTAATACCGGCATCTTCAGCAGCGTAGGGAGATGCTTGTTCTAAAGGTATTTGGTTAAAGGTTAATTGTTTTTTACCAACGCCTGCAATATCTTTAAATTTAATAGTGTTATGGTTTAAATATTTTAAAGCTAAATCATCCATATTATGCCTAGTTGCTACAGAGTTATAGCAATAAGATTCTAACATGGTGTCAAAAGCAATACCTTGTAATTCAATGTCATGATTTTTAAAAACATGCCAATCATATTTTAAATTTTGACCTATTTTTTTAGGTGCTGTATCTTCTAATATTGGTTTTATTTTTGCTAAAACTTCCACTATTGGTAATTGAACAGGAGCGTCTTCATAGTCATGGGTTAGGGGTAAGTAGGCGGCAGAAATTTTATTATTTTCAACTACGGCAAAGCTTAAACCAACTATTTTTGCCTGCATAGTATCTAATGAAGTTGTTTCTGTATCTAGAGCATATAAAGTTGCCTTAGTTAGTTTTTGTAACCAAATATGGAAGGTATCCCAATCTAAAATAGTTACATATTTATTTTGCTCTAATTTATTAGGGTTATCAAAACTTGGTGTTTGTTCTTGCGTTTTTGTTATTTTACTAACCTTTGCTTTACTAACCTTTATTTTATTAAAGGGAATTTTGCCATCTGCAACTTGTTGTTGCCAGGTTTTTAAATCATATTCTGCAAATAAATTTGCTAATTGACTCATATTTGGATTAGAGCGTTTTATTGAGTTTAATTCAATAGGCAAATCACAGTCTAAACGAATAGTGGTTAATTTTTGTGAAAGCTTTAATTGAGTTAAGTTTGCTCTTAAATTTTCACCAACTTTACCCTTTATTTTGTCGGCATTTTCAATTATATTATCAATAGTTGTAAATTCTGCTAACCACTTAACTGCAGTTTTAGGCCCACATTTTGGGATACCTGGGATATTATCAGAGCTGTCGCCCATTAAAGCTAAATAATCAATAATTTGTTCAGGTTTCACGTGGAACTTTTCTACAACACTGGTAGGAGTCATTAATTGATTATTCATAGTATTTATTAAACTAACATGTTCATTAACTAATTGAGCCATATCTTTATCACCGGTAGATAATAAAGCATCCATTTTGACGGCAGTTGCCTGCTTGGCTAAAGTGCCCATTACATCATCAGCTTCTACCCCTTCAATAACCAATAAAGGGATGCCAAGGGCTTTAATTATGTTATGGATTGGCTCAATTTGCACTCGTAATTCATCAGGCATAGGCGGTCTATTGGCTTTATAATCTGCAAACATTTCATGCCTAAAATTTTTACCTTTTGCATCAAAAATTACCGCTATTTTTTCAGAGTTATACTGTTCTAATAGTTTACCAAGCATATTTATTACACCATAAATAGCACCTGTTGGATGACCTTTACTATTGGTTAAAGGTGGCATAGCATGAAAGGCTCTAAATAAATATGATGAGCCATCAACTAAAATAAATGGGGCTTTTGCATCGAAGTTTAATATTGGTTGTGTCATTAGATTGTGCCTATGGTAAAATTTCGTTTATTATTTTACCCTAATCCCTGGATAGAGATTGGATATATAGTGCTAGAGCTTATTCGCTAGGCATTTTTTGTGAATGCCTAGCGAATAAGGGCTGGTGCTAGATGC
>CAZJWQ010000116.1:0-4646 GCA_964549645.1 uncultured Piscirickettsiaceae bacterium
GCTTCTCTTTAATACAGTACCTTAAAAGGAAGTGTTCGTGTAAAATAAAAAGATTATAATTTTAAGGAAAGTATTATTATGAAATTTATTCTTTTAGGTGCTCCAGGTGCAGGTAAAGGTACACAGGCTACATTTTTAACTAAACAGTTTGATATCCCACAAATTTCAACAGGAGATATGTTACGAGCTGCTATTAAAGATAATTCTGCCTTAGGTAAAGTGGCAAAACAATTTATGGATGCTGGTAAATTAGTTACCGATGAGGTTATTATTGGTTTAGTTAAAGAACGTATTTCACAGGCAGATTGTAAAAAAGGTTTTTTATTGGATGGTTTTCCACGCACTGTACCACAAGCTGATGCTTTAAAAGATGCCAATATTGCCATAGATGCTATTATTGAAATATATGTCACCGATAATGAAATAGTTGCCAGAATGTCGGGTCGTAGAATGCATCCAGCTTCAGGTAGAACTTATCATTTAATTTATAATCCACCAAAAAAAGCTAATAAAGATGATCAAACTGGAGAAGAGTTAATTCAAAGGGACGACGACAAGCCTAATATTGTGCTAGATCGTTTACAAATTTACCATAAACAAACTTCACCTTTAATTAAATATTATAAAAGTTTAGCAAAAGAAGAGATTAATTTAAAATATATTAAGGTAGATGGTAAGCAGGCAATTGACATGGTTGAGCAAGATATTATGAAGCAGTTATAGAATTTAGATCAGTTATTTTAAAATTAAAAAAACCGAGACATACTCGGTTTTTTTGATTTTTATTTTAAGCAGGTTTTAATATTTATAACCAGCTTCAAATAAAGTATCTTGCGATGAAGGTTGAGAACCTGCAACATAGTTACCAACAGAAGCTTCAGAATTAGCTTGAGCTCTTGCTAGTACAGCTTTTTGCCCAGCTTCAATATCACTGCCTTTCCATGCTTGTAGACAAGACTGTTGTAATGCTCTACCATAAGAAAAAGTCATGCTCCAAGAACCTTTACGCTCTAGGCTGTTCATAGTGTTAAGGTAAACTGAAGCATCTTCTTCTGTTAAACCACCAGATAAGAACATGATACCAGCAACGGCAGCAGGAACACATCTGTCCATTGTTCTAATAGTCATTTTAGCAACTTCTTCAGAACCAGCTTTTTCAGCACTATCGGCACCAGATACTGTCATTGATGGCTTTAATAATGTACCTTCTAAGAATACACCATTTTCAGCACAAGCTTTATAAACAGCTGTTAAAACTCTTTCTTGTACTGCGGCTGTTGTTTCAATAGTATGATCACCATCCATTAAAATTTCTGGCTCGATGATTGGTACTAAACCAGATTCTTGACAAATTCTTGCATAACGAGCTAGTCCCCATGCGTTTTCTTTGATAGCAATTTCAGTTGGGCAACCGTCTGCAGTAATTTGTAATACTGCACGCCATTTAGCAAATCTTGCTCCACGCTCGTAGTAGTCAGCAGTACGTTCTAGTAAACCTTCTAAACCAGTACACCAAGTTTCAACTGCCCCACCATTAAGTAATGGACGTAAACCTTTGTCTACTTTGATTCCAGGAATGATTCCTTGCTTATCAAGTTTTGCTACCATTGATTCGCCATCGGCATGATCTTGGTATAAAGTTTCTTCAAACAGGATTGCGCCACTGATATATTCTCCAAGCCCATCAGCCGTGAAAAGCATACCTCTGTATGCTTGGCGGTTTGCTTCAGTGTTTTCAACACCTATGCCTGCAAGGCGTTTACCAACTGTAGGAGTAGATTCATCTACTGCAAGTAATCCTTTACCTTTTGCGGCTAAAAGGTTAGCGTTTTTTCTAAGTTCTTCTTGTTTTGTAATCATTTTATTTCCTTTAATTTTTTAAAATAATTTTCCCTATATAGACTAGGGGGGTTACGAAACTTTTATAATTTCTATTTGGTTAGTTCCTCCCATAGTGCCTTTATCTTGTCCTTTAGTCAAAATAATTAAGTCGCCAGGAGCTGCTAAGTTTTTTTCTTTAATATTTCTTAAGGCTAAATCTCTTACCTCTAATGCATCATAACCTGTGTAGTCAACTGCTGTTGGATATACTCCGCGGTATAAAGTTACTTTACGTCTAGTAGATAAATGTGGAGTCATTGCAATAATTGGAATGCCTGAGCTAATTCTAGACATTAACAAAGGTGTATTACCTGATTCTGTTAAAGACACTATGCACTTAACTTTAAAATGATTAGCTATATACATGGCAGACATGGCAATAGTTTCATCTACTTTGGTAAATGTATCTTCAATACGGTGCGTTGACTCACGTGTTGAGCGAGATTTTTCTGCTTCATGGGCTATATTTGCCATAGTTTCAATAACTAAACTTGGTGAATGACCTGTAGCGGTTTCTCCAGATAACATAACCGCATCAGTACCGTCCATAACCGCATTTGCAACATCAAATACTTCTGCGCGAGTTGGTATGGCATTGTCTATCATAGTTTCCATCATTTGGGTTGCTGTGATCGTTACTCTATTTAGCTCTCTGGCTCTTTTAATCATTTTTTTCTGTAACATTGGTAATTGTGCATCACCAACTTCAACGCCTAAATCACCACGGGCAATCATTATTACATCTGATGCTAAAATAATACCATCTAAAGTAAAGTCATCAGCAACCGCTTCTGCTCTTTCTATTTTAGAAACTATAGCGCAATCTAAACCTGCTTTAAGAGCTAATGAGCGACAATACTCAACATCATCTGCCGATCGAGGAAAAGATAAAGCTAAATAATCACAATTTATTTCAGCAGCAGTAATAATGTCTTTTTTATCTTTTTCTGTTAAAGCTGCCGCAGATAAACCACCACCTAATAGGTTAATACCTTTATTATTAGAAAGCTTACCACCCACTATCACAGTACAATTGACTCTTTCGTCAATAACTTCATCAACATTAAGAACTACTCGACCATCATCAAGCACTAGCTTGTTGCCAGGTTTAACATCTTGCGGTAAACTTTTATAGGTTAATCCCACTTCATGTTGGTTGCCTTTGGCAGGGTCAATGTTATTATCTAAGGAGAACTTTTCTCCAACTATTAATTTGATTGAGTCATTTTCAAATTTGGCAACTCGTATTTTAGGGCCTTGTAAGTCAACTAAAACACCAACTTGGCGATTAAGTCTACTTGCAATTTTACGCACATCTTTTGCTCTTTGTATATGATCATCAGGAATTCCGTGTGACATGTTCATACGCACAACATCAACACCTGCTTTGATGATTCTTTCTAGCTCACCTTTTCTGTCTGTAGCTGGGCCTAGCGTTGCAACAATTTTTGTTCTTCTTATACCTGATGGCATTATGTTTTTTCCTTTTTATTTGTGCCTAGATTCTGCAAGCACTTGCAAGATCTAGGTTGTATTCGTATTTTTTAAAATTAATTGTTACAGCTACCACAGCATGGTTCTGCTGCTTTTTCTAACATTTCAACGGCAGGTAGTTTTTTACCTTCTAAAAACTCTAAAAACGCACCACCACCTGTTGATATGTATGAAACCTTATCTGCTATATTGTATTTATCAATGGCTGCTAAAGTATCACCACCACCTGCTATAGAAAATGCTGAAGATTCAGCTATTGCCATTGCTACCGCTTTGGTTCCTTCGCCAAACTGATCAAATTCAAATACGCCTACAGGACCATTCCAGACAACTGTGCCTGCATTTTTAATAATTTCTGCTAGTTCTGCGGCTGAATCTGGACCTATATCAAAAATCATATCATCATCAGCAACTTCAGAGGCTTCCATGGTTACTGCCACTGCTGTCTCTGAAAATTCTTTACCACAAACCACATCTGAAGCTAGTGGGATAGCTGCTCCACGTTTGTCCATAATGTCATTAAGTTTATTACAAGTAGGAATAAGATCTTTTTCTGCAAGAGACTTACCCACGTTATGACCAGCCGCGGCAATGAATGTATTGGCAATACCGCCACCAACAACTAGTTGGTCAACTACTGTTGAAAGAGATTCTAAAACAGTTAATTTAGTAGATACTTTAGACCCACCAACAATAGCCACCATCGGGCGTGCAGGGTTATTTAATGCTTTACCAAGAGCGTCTAGTTCACTCGCTAACAAAGGCCCTGCACAAGCTGTATCTGCAAAAGCTCCTGCTCCATGAGTAGATGCTTGAGCTCTATGGGCTGTACCAAAAGCGTCCATTACATAAATATCACAAAGAGCTGCATATTTTTTAGAAAGTTTTTCATCGTTTTTCTTTTCACCAATATTAAAACGCACATTTTCTAAAAGAACAACTTCACCATCGGCAACTTGAACACCATCTAAATAGTCTTTAACTAAACGAACATCTTGCCCTAATTTTGTAGATAAATTAGTAGCAATGGGAGCAAGAGAAAATTCATTGACATATTCACCTTCTGTAGGGCGACCAAGATGCGACATAAGCATAACTTTAGCTCCTGCATCTATTGCCATTTTAATAGTTGGCAGTGAAGCTCGAATACGAGCATCAGAAGTTACTTTACCATCTTTAATAGGTACATTTAAATCTTGACGAATTAATACACGTTTACCTGCTAAATCCAAGTCAGCCATTTTTATTACAGACATGCAAAAACCTCTCTT
>CAZJWQ010000117.1:0-4627 GCA_964549645.1 uncultured Piscirickettsiaceae bacterium
TCTGGTAGGTTTAGCCCTGCGGTTAATCCACCCATTTTTTCTTGGCTTATTTGGGTAAGATTACGTGCTGCACTATTAACAGCGGCAGCAAATAAGTCTTCTAACATTTCTTTATCGTCCATTAAACTGTCATCTATAGTCACTTTTATTAGTTCGTGCGTACCAGTCATAATAACCTTTACCATACCACCACCAGCTTCGCCAGGTACTTCCATCTTAGCTATTTCTTCTTGTGTAGCTTGCATGTTTTTTTGCATTTCTTGTGCTTGCTTCATCATGTTGCCTAAGCCACCTTTTCCACTAAACATATTATTATCCTTTTTTGTATAAACTCAGTAATTACTGTAAATTTTTAATTGAAGACTCAATTACTTCCATGTTCAATATTTGTATAAAATCTTGCACTTGTTGGTCATTGTCTATATTTTGTTTTGCTATTTGCTTTATATCTTGTTGCTGTTGTTTCTTAACTTTATTTGGGGTTATGTGTTGCTGTTTACTATCTATAAATGATAGCTCATATTGCATTTTTTGTTGTACAATTTTTTGTAGCTTTTCTTTAGCTAAAGGTAGGGCTATAAATTTTTCAGAATCAACGCTAAGAATTAATTTATTTTCATTTTGGGTGACTAAAATAGAATTATTAGCTAAATCAGCCTCTACCCCTTGTAATTGCAGTTTATCAATTATTTGTTGCCATTCTATATCTTGGTAAGTAGTTTTATCTGTAGTTAAGTCAGGCTCAATAGCCTTTAGGGGCTTTCCCAAGCTATCACTGACCTTTTCCTTCATTTTAGCAATAAAATCATTATTGGCAGTTGGTTTTATTGCAACTTTATCGGGTATATCTTGCTGGCTAGCAATGGCTTTATTGGCGATATTTTTATTATTGGCAACTACCTTAGGCACATTAAATTGTGGGGGTTTGTTTTGTATACGGGGTTTGTTATTAAAATTATTGGGCTTGAAATTATTAGGTTCAAAAGCGAGCATTCTTAATAAAGACATTTCAAAGCCTATTTTAATATCTGGGGCAAGTCTCATGTCTTGTTTTGCTAGTAAACTTATTTGGTATAAAGCTTGGGTTTTTTCAGCACTAAAATGCTTAGCAGCTTGTTTTAAAACTTTATCATCCATATTACTAGTATCAAGAGCAGAATTTAGAACCTGTAACATCATTATTTGATGAAAAATTTCGATTAATTGATTATTTAAGGCTAAATAATCAACCCCCATCTTGGCAAGTTTTTTAATAACCTCTAGTATTTCACTAGCAGACTTATTAATTAAAGCTAGTATTATATCGCTAGCATACTGCTGATCTACTACTCCAAGCATGGTTTTTACAGCTTCAAAATAGACACTTCCTGCCCCAAAAGCGATTGCTTGGTCTAAAATACTTAAAGAGTCTCTAATTGAGCCATCTGCACTTTTAGCAATTGTTGTTAAAGCATCATCATCAAAGGTTATTTTTTCTTGCTCTAAAATAAAAGCTAAATGTAGTTTTATTTGCGCTTGAGTTAAATGCATTAAATTAAACTGTAAACAACGAGATAAAACCGTCATAGGTAATTTATGTGGGTCAGTGGTAGCTAATAAAAACTTAACATGCTCAGGTGGTTCTTCAAGGGTTTTTAATAAGGCATTAAAACTACTTTTAGAAAGCATGTGTACTTCATCTATTAAATATACTTTGAAACGCCCTTGCACGGGAGCATATTGCACATTTTCTAATAGCTCTCTAGTGTCTTCGACCTTGGTTTTAGATGCCGCATCAACTTCAATTAAATCAACAAACCTACCTTCGCTAATAGATGTACAAATAGAGCAATTATCGCAAGGTTTAGAACTAATACCTTGTTCACAATTTAAAGCCTTAGCAAAAATACGAGCAATAGTCGTTTTGCCCACACCACGCGTACCTGTAAACAAGTAAGCATGGTGTAATCTTTGCTGGTCAAGAGCATTAGCTAAAGCTTGCATTACATGCTGTTGCCCAACTAGTTCAGTAAAATTTTTAGGTCGCCACTTACGGGCTAAAACAGTATAACTCACAAAAAATCTTTTAAATTGTATTAGATGCTATATATTTTAACCTAAATCATAATTAATTTACTTTAAATTGCTTAAAAAGCATATAATAAAGCTCTAATATATTTTAAGAAGATTATAAGGAGATCTGGTTATGGTTAGTAATATAGTTAAAGTTTCACTTGGGGTTTTTATAGGGATAATAATAACCGCAATTATTGGTTGGAAAATGATGCCTGGCATGATGTTAACCGAACATCAAAGCCCTTATGACATAACTACAACGGTTGAAAAAATAGTAGAAAATGTACATAATGCTGGCTGGAAAGTATTAGAAGTTACTCCTATTCATAAAGCTATAGCCGACGGTACAGGGGTAGAACGTAGACCTGTTTATTTAATACAGCTTTGCCAACCAGACTATGCTAGACGTATTTTAGAACAAGACCATAGCTTAGTAATTTCTTCTATGATGCCATGTATAATTTCTGTGTATGAAAAAGCCAACGGTAAAACCTACATTAGCACCAGAAATGTAAAACTATTAGGCGGTATGTTTGGTGGTGATATTGCCGAAGTAATGGGTGAAGTTCATTATTATGAACAAAAGTTCCTTTCATTTACTAGATGAGACCTACGATAGCTAATTAGATACTTTAAGGAATAATTTAAATCAGTTATTAAGTTCTTCCTTAACAGCCCATTTATTAACTATATTACAAAATAGCTCGGCAGTTTTAATAGTATCGTATTTTGCAGAATGGGCTTTTGAATTATCCCATTCTATGTCGGCACATTTTATTGCTTTTGATAAAACCGTTTGCCCGTACGCTAGGGCAGATAATGATACTGTATCAAGGGTACTAAACTCATGAAATGGTAATTTTATTTTAGTTCTGGCACTAGCTGCTTTTAAAAAGCTTAAGTCAAAAAAAGAGTTATGCCCAACTAATATAGCCCTGCTACAAGCGGTTTCTTTTATTAGTTTGTTTATAGGTTCAAAGCATTTATTTAATGCTTGCTCTTCTGTAACAGCCATTCTAAAAGGATGAGTAGGGTCTTGTACACCAATAAAGTCTAATGATGCTTTATCTAGCTTAGAACCTTTAAAAGGTATAACATTAGCATCGATAGTTTGATCAACGCTTATTATGCCTTCTTTATCCATTTTTAAGGTCGCAATGGCAATTTCTATTAAAGCATTAGTATCGGCATTAAACCCTGCCGTTTCTACATCTACAACTACTGGCAAAAAGCCACGAAATCTATCTTTTATAAGGTTTGGTTGATTTGTCATATGGCTCTTATTAAAATTTGAGAATTTCTGTCTTTATTATATTGGTTTTGCTTGCTTAATGGCAGAGAGGTAATATCACTATTTTTAAAGCCTTGCTCTTTAAACCAATGATCAGCATGAGTGGTAAGAGTAAATATTTTATTATGCTGTGTTTTTTTGGCTTTTTCAATGGCTTTATTTAATAATTGCTTACCTATATCATCTTTTTGATAATTTGGGTCAACCACCAAACATGCTAGTTCTGCTAGTTCTTTTGTGGGGGTGTAAATTGCCGCACAGCCAATTATTTGGTTGTCAATTTCAGCCACTATAAAGTTTTTTATAGTTTCATTTAGCTCATGCTCCGTTCTTTTAACTAAAACCCCCTGTTTTTCTAAGGGCTTTATTAACTTTAAAATACCTGCTATATCACTTGTTTTTGCACTACGTAATTGATGGTATCTATCAGTATAAATTAAAGTACCTACGCCTTCTCTTGTAAATAATTCTAATAATATAGAGCTAGGCTGGTCTTGATTTATTAAGTGAATACGCTTTACATGCTTACTTATATCTAAAGCATTTTGTAAAATCTTATGTAATATAATTGAATTTTTTTGTAACAATTGATCTTTAACATCAGCAATATTTAATGATTTTGGCAGTTTTTTTAAATGCTCTTCTGCACTAAATATTATTAATTTATGAGAAGCAAGTTTTTTAGCAACTGCATAAGCTTGCTCAAGAGAATTTAAATTAAACACTTCACCCGAGAAAGAGTAAGACAATGGGGTTAATAAACATATTTGCCCTGTATTTAATGTATTATTAATATCATCAACATTAATACTTCTTAATGTTCCTGTATATTTAAAATCAACGCCGTTAATGACTCCTTTGGGTTTTGCAATAACCCAATTGCCAGAGATTAAAGACAAGGGTAAGCGTTGTTCTGCACAGGCTTGGCTAAAAACGGCTTCTAATCTTGACCTAACTAAACCTATTGTTTCTTGTATTGTTTTAATATGTTGCTGGGTAGTTATTCTAATATTTTGATGGTATTGCCACGGTATATTTTTACTAGTTAATGCACTATTAATTTGTTCAGTAACACCCAAAACAATAACTGTTTTTATGCCTAAATTATTTAATAGCACAATATCTTTAGCGCATTGTAATATGTTTTTATGGTTAGATATTATTTTACTTGGTAGATAAAAAACTACAGTTTTATTTCTATGCGTGGCAATATATGGAGAGGCTTGGCGTAAGTTTTTAATAAAACATAATTCGGTTTCATTCATGTTAGATGCAAGCATA
>CAZJWQ010000118.1:0-2160 GCA_964549645.1 uncultured Piscirickettsiaceae bacterium
CTTCCTGCTGGTAAATTAAACTCTAGTTTTAAAGTAGTTTTATCTAGCCAGCTCCATTGCAGGTTTTTAGGTATAACTCTTAAAGCTCGTCTGTCGGGTTTCATGCCCGTTGCTGCTAAACCTTGTTGCCAAATAGGGTGTTGGTTAATTATATTGTTTTCTAAGGTTAAAATATTATTTTTAGTTAAGCTGTTGCCTTTACCAATTAATGCACCTGTTGGATGTATATCTAACTCTGACAGCCTTGTTGATAGGTTTGTTGCTCCGTCATCAATAAACCATTTTTGTGAGCCTTGTAACTGGAATACATCGCCTTGTTGATATTTATTCCAAGTATTATCTTTTATTCTAGCACTTAAAATTTCATTAAATATCCATGAGCGAGCAGCTGATAAATACATGGTTTTTTGGTGCCTTTTTGGCTTTATTTTTTTGTTAAAAAACGCTGTTGCTTTAGCTAAGTTGGCATATTCAATACCAAAGCGTTGTTCTCCAAAATAATTAGCAAAACCTTGTTCTTTAATTGTTTGCAAGTTATCTTCTAGTTGTTTTTTATCTCCTGTAACTTCTCTTAAAGTTATTATAAAATTATTGCCTGATAAGCCCCCTATTTGCAGTTTTTTGGTATGCCTAGTAGTATGTAATACCTTTGCCCCTTGGATATTAATTTTAGAAAAGTCTGGGGTAGTTTTTTGTGGTAGGTGGCAGCTTATCCATTGATAGGTTTGGGCATGTTTATCTTTTTTGCCTGCTATGCCAATTTCTTTATTGGTAATATTACAAAATTTAGCTAGTTGTTTGGCAACCCAATCACTATTTTGATTAATCTTTTGCACCCAGCACCAAACATGCTCCCCTTCACCAGCTAAAGGAAAGGCAATTTGTTCTTTTACAATAAAATCTTGGGGATGTTGTTTTAATATTGCCGTTGCATTAGGTGTTTTATGGGCATGGTTTAATTGAGAAAATGTGTATACACACATTGTTAGATATTTCTAAATATTACTTCAGTCATAGGCTCCTCATCGCCTTCAGGCTTTTCTTTATATACTCTTACCCATAATTTTTTTATATTGCCAGGCACTATAAACCTTTCAATCATATCTCTTGCACCTGCTGGGGTATCTGCATTTATATAACTATACAGATTTCTTTCTATACAATTAGGGGAATCCTTTACTCTTAATAGAACGTAAGTTAAAGGGCGTATAGCACCACTGCCTTGTAATGTAAAAGATTCTTGGCTAATTATAGTGATGGTATGATAATATCTTGCTGTGATATCTTCGTTAAAACAAAATTCTATCATTCTATTAAAGTTGCCAGAACCCCTGTCTGTATCTGGAAGCAAGGTAACCGTTTTAAGTTGAATAACAGGCTTGTCACAACCAGATAACATGGCTAGCAAGGGGATTATTGTTAATAATGTAATAACTTTATAAAATTTCATAAATAACACTCTTAAGGTTGTTCAATTCCCGATATTTGCCAATTATTTATTTTAGAAAATTAGGAATTATTATTAAATTTTAACACAACGAGAAATAGTATAGGCTTTACCTTGCTTAACTTTCTGATAGTTGCCAAACACTTCCATAAAATTACGTTTCATATATTGCCTTAAACCATTAATGGTAACCACCACAAGTTGCCCATTTGGGGCTAATTGCTGGTGAATGTCATGCAGTAAAATAGCTAACATTTCTTTACCGACTTTAGCTGGAATATTAGAAACTACAGTAGTAAATTGTAGGTTCTTTGGGACATTACTTAAACCATTTGACAGGTAAGCTTTGGCATTAGTTAAATTATTTTGTTGGGCATTTTTATTGGCATAGTCCACCGCAACAAAATCTTTATCGACCATATGTACAGTATTAGTATCTGCCATACTGGCAATACATAAGCCTATTGGCCCATAGCCGCAACCTATATCTAGAACCACTTCATTATTTGTAATGTTTAAGTGCTTTAAAAATAATAGCGTGCCCGCATCAATTTCTTTGGGTGAAAATATACCCCATGTTGAATTAAATTTTAATAATTGATCTTTTAAACTTACTTCAAATTTAATATCTTTTTTTAATTCATTAATTGGCTTCATAAATCGGCTCCATAACTGTTAAAATATCTTTTTTTAAATTCCCCGTATTCTACCAT
>CAZJWQ010000118.1:2260-4548 GCA_964549645.1 uncultured Piscirickettsiaceae bacterium
AATCGGCTCCATAACTGTTAAAATATCTTTTTTTAAATTCCCCGTATTCTACCATGCACTCCTTAAATGAGCGACAATTACAAGCTGTTTTACATATAGAAACCCCTATTTTAGTTTTAGCTGGTGCAGGTTCTGGTAAAACTAGGGTTATCACTGAAAAAATTGCTTATTTAATCCGTGAGCATCAAATAAAACCTTTTAATATTTATGCACTAACTTTTACCAATAAATCAGCTAAAGAGATGAAAGAGAGGGTAACTAAATTATTAAAAAATGAAAATTCTAAGGGTATCAATGTTTCCACTTTCCATAACTTGGGCTTAAATATTCTTCGCCAAGAGCATAAGACACTAGATTATAAAGCTAATTTTACTATTATGGATTCTGCTGATTCTAAACAAATAATTAAAGATATTTTAAAAAAACAGGCATTAGATGAAGAAGCACTAGAAAATGCTCAGTGGGATATTTCTAAATGGAAAAACGCTCTTTTAACTCCACAACAAGCATTAGAGCAAGCAGAAAATAAATTAGAACAAGCTAGAGCAATATTATTTGATTTATACGAAAAACAACTAAAAGCTTATAACTCAGTAGACTTTGATGATTTAATTGGCTTGCCTGTTAAGATTTTTAACCAAGACCCTGCTATTTTAGATAAATGGCAAAATAAAGTTCGTTATTTATTGGTAGATGAATACCAAGATACTAATTCATCACAATATGAACTAGTTAAACAACTTGTTGGGGTACAGGCTAGATTTACGGTAGTAGGCGATGATGACCAATCTATTTATGCATGGCGTGGTGCACAGCCTGAAAACTTAAACCTTTTAAAAGATAATTTCCCATCCTTAAAAATAATTAAACTTGAACAAAATTATCGTTCTTCTAACAGGATTTTGCGCTCTGCTAACCAATTAATTTCTAATAACCCGCATATTTTTGAAAAAAAATTATGGTCAAATATGGGTATGGGGGAAATGATTAGAGTGTTTGCCTGTAATGACGAAAATCATGAAGCAGAAAGAGTAGTTTCAGAAATTATTTTGCATAAATTTAAATACAGAACACAATTTAAAGACTATGCCATATTATACCGTGGTAACTTTCAGGCACGCTTATTTGAAAGAGTTTTACGTGAACAGAATTTACCTTATAAAGTTTCAGGAGGGCAATCTTTTTTTGATAAAGCTGAAATTAAAGATGTTATGTCATATCTTAAATTAATTGTTAACCCAGATGATGATGCGGCTTTTTTAAGAATTGTAAACACCCCAAGAAGAGAAATAGGCACAACTACTTTAACTAAGCTAGCAGGTTATGCTAATAAAAGAAATATTAGCTTATTTGATGCCAGCCAAGAACTAGGCTTAACAACTGTATTAAATGGCAAAAGCCTTGCTAGAGTAGAGATGTTTGGTAAATTATTATTAGATTGGGCAAAGCAAGCAGATGAATTAATGGGGGCAGAAGTTATATCTTTTATCCGCCAACTTATTGAAAAAACTGAATATGATAATTGGCTACATGAAAGTGCTGCCACACCAAGACAGGCAGAGAAAAAAATTGCACAAGTTCGAGATTTATTATTATGGATTGAAAGAATTATTGAAAAAGCTATTAATGAAAATGGCGAGCATTTAAAATTAGATAAAATTGTTTCTTACATGACTTTAATGGATATGATGGAAAAAAATGAAGGTGAAGTAGAGCAAAATCAAATATCTTTAATGACATTACACGCCTCTAAAGGCTTAGAGTTCCCCCATGTTTTTCTAATAGGCATGGAAGAAGAATTATTACCTCATGCACAAAATTTAGAATCGCCAGGGCTTGAAGAAGAAAGACGACTTGCTTATGTGGGGATAACAAGAGCAGAAAAAAGTTTAACTATAAGCTATGCCAAGAAACGTAAGAAATATGGCGAAACAATAAATTGTAAACATAGCAGATTTTTAGATGAATTACCGCTTGAATTATTGCAGTGGGAAGGCAATCCAAATATAAAATTATCAGCCGAGGAAAAGAAAAGCAGCGGCAATGCAGCCATTGCAGGGTTAAAAGACTTGTTGAAAAACAGGTAGTTTTATTGTTTCTTGATCTTGCATCATAACCACACTCTTTATAAGTTTTAGACCTTTGCATAATTAAAGCACAATTTATGAAATGCATAAAACGGTACCTTTTCTAGCCAAAAATTCATCAAATAGCTGGCTATTTTCCTTATTTTTAGCTAAAAAATGCACTATTTTCTACATTCCCTAAACCGCACTTTAATTATGCAA
>CAZJWQ010000119.1:0-4487 GCA_964549645.1 uncultured Piscirickettsiaceae bacterium
GATAAATCTAATAAAGGTATATCTGCAGCTAATATTTTAGTTGCAAATATTGTTAATAGTATAAATAAAGTTACTTTCATATTGTTCTCTGAATAAAATTAAGCATTACTAAATGTAATAAGCAAATAACTAGCCATTATTAATTAAGGAGGCTCTGATTAAGTAATAATAACTTTTTCAAAATCTATTAAAGCTTGGTCTAACTGCTCTTGATAAACCTCTAACTCTGATTTTTGAATTGCAAACACACCTTCTCCGCCATTTTCAAATTCAAACCAATATAGAGGTAATTCTGGGTAAGTTTGTTCTATAAAGTATTTTGACACCCCTACTTCCACTATTAAAGTACCATTTTCGGTTAAATAATTAGCTGCTTTTGCTAAAATAATTCTTACTAAATCTAAGCCATCATAACCTGCCTCTAAGCCCATTCTAGGTTCTTGCTTAAATTCTTCTGGTAAATGTTCCATTTCAATATTATCAACATAAGGCGGGTTAGAGACGATTAAATCATACTTTTTACCTTGTAAATTAGTAAATAAATCAGACTTTATTACTGTTGCAACTGCTTCTAAATTAAATTTTTCTATATTCTTTTGAGCTATATGTAAAGCATCTTCAGATAAATCTACTAAATCTACTACAGCATTTGGGCAAGCTTGTAAACTGGCTATACCAATACAACCAGAGCCTGTACACATGTCTAAAATATAACTAACTTTTTCTGGCTCAACCCAAGGTCGATACTTGTGTTTAATTAACTCTGCAATAGGCGATCGAGGTACTAAGGTTGCCTCGCTTATAATAAACTTTAAGCCGGCAAACCAAGCTTCTCCCGTTAAATAGGCAACTGGTTTTCTGCTTTCTATTCTACGTTGAAATAATTCACTAACTTGATGTTTTTCATCATTTGAAAGACGTGATGCAAATAAATATTCTGGCGATTGCCATGATAAATTTAATACAAAAAACACTAGTGTTTTTGCTTCATCAAAAGCGTTGTCTGTGCCATGCCCAAAAAACAAGTTTGCTTTTTGAAAGATTGTGCCACCCCAGCGAATAAAATCTGTAACAGTTTCAAGCCCCTCATATTGATAATTTATATTTTTCATTTTATTCAGGAGCTCCTTAACGCATGTTTTGGGCGAAATGCCTTAGTAAAATTGTCATTAGTTTCTAAGTAGCCACCTTCAATTAAATCAATACAGTAAGGTACAGCGGGAAACACTGCCTCTAAACATTCTCCTATGGCAGATGGTTTACCTGGTAAATTTATAATTAAACACTGCCCTCTTGTGCCTGCAACCTGCCTAGATAAAATAGCAGTTGGTACATACTTTAAAGATACCAAACGCATTTGCTCGGCAAAACCGTCTAATATTTTATCACAAACATTAATTGTTGCTTCTGGGGTTACGTCCCTTTTAGCAGGTCCTGTTCCGCCTGTAGTTAAGATTAAACTACAACCTAAGTTGTCTGCCATGTTTTTTATGGTACTTTCAATTAAAGCTTGCTCATCTGCTACAATTTCACTAATTCCTTGCCATTGACTATTTAAAGCTTTGGTAACCCACTGTTGCATAGCAGGGCCGCCTAAGTCTTCATACTCTCCTCTGCTTGCTCTATCAGAAACTGTAATAAAACCTATTTTTATTTTACTCACTTTACATCAAATCCTTGAAATTTAAAAAATTGCCCATACTTTTTACATTAAGCACAAAACAAATAGTAAAGCTAATGACTAATAAAAGCAAAAAAATTGAACTAGAAGATATAGATTTTAATGAAATAGAAGATGATATTGAAATTATTATCGAAGGTGATCTAAAATTAAATAAAGATGAGATTTTGCAAAAAGTAGAAAAAGGCTTGTCTAAAATAATCAAAGAAAATTCTGCTTTACCTGAACAATTATTTTTATTACCCGTTAGAGACCGACCTTTCTTTCCAGGGCAAACTTTACCTATAGTTCTTAGCAAAGATTTATGGGGAAAAACAATTCGTAAAGCCCTTGATAATAAACAAGACTATATTGGTATTATTTTTGTAAAAGCTAATGATGATGAAAAAATCACCTCCAAGCATTTTTCTAAGACTGGAACTATAGTAAAAATACATCAACCTAAATTTAAAAAAGATTATATTCAATTAATTGCTGAAGGTATTTCACGTTTTGAAATACAGGACTGGATATTAGAAAAATCTCCTTTTCAAGCTAAAGTGATCTATCCTGAAGATATTAATAACGGTTCTGCAACCCAAATTAAAGCTTATGCATTGGCAATAATGAACGCATTTAAAGAACTTTTACCTTTTAATCCTTTATACAGTGAAGAATTAAAGTTCTTTTTAAACCGTTACAGTGCAACTGATGCCCAGCATTTATCAGATTTTGCTGCTAGTTTAACTACCGCAGATAACTCAAAATTACAAGACGTTTTAGATACTATAAATATTATAAAACGTTTAGAAAAAGTACAAAAATTATTTAAGCAAGAACTAGAAGTTACTAAATTACAACATAGTATTAGGGAACGAGCAGAAGACAATATTAATAACCAACAACATGATTATTTTTTACGCCAGCAATTAAAAGAAATTCAACGAGATCTAGGTCTTTTAAAAGATGACCGTACCATCGACATTGATAAGTTTAAAAAACTTCTTAAGAAACTTACTTTAACTGATGATACTAATACAAAAGTAACTGAAGAGTTAGATAAAATATTTACACTAGACTCTCAATCTCCTGAATATGCTATTGCAAAAAATTGGTTAGACTGGGTTACTAAATTACCTTGGCAAAAATATTCTAAAGACAAATTAAGCCTAAGCAGAGCTAAAAAAATTCTTGATAAAGGGCATAATGGGCTAGAAGATGTAAAGAATAGAATTTTAGAATTTTTAGCTGTTGGTGCTTTAAAAGGAGGAATTTCAGGCTCTATTATCTGCTTAGTTGGACCACCAGGGGTTGGTAAAACCTCTATAGGTAAATCAATTGCTGATACTATGGGGCGAAAGTTTTACCGTTTTTCTGTCGGTGGTATGCGTGATGAAGCCGAAATAAAAGGCCATAGAAGAACCTATGTTGGGGCAATGCCTGGTAAATTTATACAAGCTTTAAAAGATTGCCAAACTGCCAACCCTGTTATTATGCTAGATGAAATAGACAAAATGGGTTCTTCTTATCAAGGAGACCCTGGTGCTGCACTATTAGAAGTACTTGACCCTGAACAAAATCATGATTTTATGGATAATTACCTTGATATACGTTTTGATTTATCAAAAGTAGTATTTATATGTACGGCTAATTCTCTTGATACTATTCCTTCAGCTTTATTAGACAGAATGGAAGTAATTAGATTATCTGGTTATATTACTGAAGAAAAAATAAAAATTGCTAAACGTCATCTTATCCCAAAATTATTAAATAATGCGGGCTTTACTAAACAACAAGTAAAATTTACCCCTGCAACACTAAAATATTTAATTGAGGGCTATGCTCGTGAAGCAGGTGTGCGTAATTTAAATAAACAACTAGCTAAAGTAATACGTAAACTTGCGCTAAAGTTTATTACCGAAGATATAAAACAAACTACTGTTAACATTAAAAGCTTAACTAGCATGTTAGGGCAACCCTACTTTAGTCCTGAAAAAATAAACCAACAACTAGGCACTGTAACAGGTTTAGCATGGACATCTATGGGTGGAGCAACCCTTACTATTGAAGCTAGCAGAGTACACACCCATAGTAGAGGGTTTAAGCTTTCGGGGCAATTAGGTGATGTTATGAAAGAGTCTGCAGAAATAGCTTACAGTTACATAAGTGCAAATTTAGAACACTTACAAGCAGATGCTAAATTTTACGATAAGGCATTTGTGCATATACACGTACCTGATGGCGCAACCCCAAAAGATGGGCCAAGTGCAGGCATTACTATGGCAACATCTTTATTATCGCTTGCCCGTAATGAACCAATAAAACAACCACTAGCAATGACTGGAGAGTTAAGCTTAACAGGGCAAGTTTTACCTGTAGGTGGTATAAAAGAAAAAGTAATAGCTGCCAAAAGAATAGGTATAAAAACCTTAATATTACCTAATGATAACCGTAAAGATTTTGAAGAGTTAGCAGATTATTTACAAGAAGGCATGACGATACACTTTGCTAAACACTTTGATGATGTTGCGAAATTAAGTTTCTGTATGAATAAAATATCTTAATTAGAGATGCTCTATTAGTTGTTATATTTGCAAACCAAACACCGAGGAAACCCCAAGGATGAAACATAAGTGGTAATCCATGACATCTAAAAAAGACCTGTCAGAAAGAGACATCTGCACAAAGTACATTCAACCAGCCTTAGAAAAGGCTGGCTGGAATCCGCTTACCCAAATCAGAGAAGAAGTCTCTTTCACAGATGGTCGTATCTATGTCAAAGGCAACCTAATACCATTTTCAAAAATAAAAGATATAAATATGGTAA
>CAZJWQ010000120.1:0-4475 GCA_964549645.1 uncultured Piscirickettsiaceae bacterium
CTTATGAAAATAATTGCCATTATTCCAGCTAGATATCAATCTTCACGCCTACCTGGTAAACCTTTAAAAATTATTGCCAATAAACCAATGATCCAACATGTATATGAAAGAGTATCAAAGGCACAAAGTTTAGATGCTGTTTATGTAGCTACTGATGATAAGCGTATAAAACAAGCTGTAGAACTATTTGGTGGTAAAGTAGTAATGACGCCAGCTGAAGCGGAGTCTGGCACTGACAGAATTGCCAAAGCTGCTGAAATTTTAAATTTAAATGATGATGATTTAATTGTAAATATACAAGGCGATCAACCATTAATAAATACTGGTTCTATAGAAGAAATTATTGCTCCATTTAAATCAGGAGAATATAAAAATAAGTTTGAGATGGCTACCTTATCTTTTAAAATTATTAACCAAGCAGAAATAACCAGCCCAAAAGACGTAAAAATAGTAACTGATATTAATGGCATGGCTTTATATTTTTCACGAGCTACTATTCCCTATGGCAGGGACTACTGGGATCATGATTCATTTAAACACTTAGGTATATATGCCTATACCAAGTGTTTCGTAGATAAATTTAATGCTTTACCAGTTAGTAGATTAGAAGATGTTGAAAAACTAGAGCAATTAAGAGCATTAGAAAATGCTATGCCTATTAAGGTGATACAAAGTAAATGGGACTCTCCAGAAGTAGATTTACCTAGTGATATTGCCACAATGGAAATCTTACTTGCAAAAGCCCCAATCCCCGAGTAGAGAATTGGCATCTAGCATTATATATCCAATCTTTATCTAGGGGTTATGGGAAAATGCTTACCACTCATGCTTACCACCAAGATACGCAAAAGCTGCCATAAAAGCAGTTTCTTGAAACTTTTTTAAATTTGTTTCCGCAAAACTAAATGGCAATGGATAGTGTTTTAAACTTGCTTTTTGGTTAACGCTAGAAAGCAAAGTTACTTTGGTATCTGCCATTAATTGCAAGGTGGCTTCTAATTTAAAGCCATTAGCTCCACCTGCAAATTTACCTTTTTTTATCCGTTCTTTAATTATTAATCTTTCTATTTGGTAGTCTTCAATTAATTTGGCAACAGTTTTTTGAAAGTATTCTAATTCACTTTTAATATCAGGGTTTTTACAGCTAATACGCCTTACCCTGCACTCTGGCATATGAAAGATTTCATCTTCCATTTTTAATAAACAAATAACTGCATCGTTACCTGTTAATTCAATTCCACAAACTAACATTATTTACAAACCTTTTCTCTTGATTTTTGAAACATTTTTTTAAATGCTGCTTTACGATTTTCTGCTTTTTTATATTTTACTGGCTGTGGGGTAATTAAATAAATAAAATTACCCTTGGCTAAATCTACTTTAGTATAGCTTGGTTGTTTTATATCTTCTACCCTAACAGGGCTAATAACTTTTATATTTAATGCAGGATTACGTTGTTTTAATAAAGCAACCGTGCCTAAAAAATTATTACTATGAAAAGCCCCATTAAGATGAATTAATTGATAATTAGGGTGAGCATTTAATGCCTTTATAATTATTTCAGCCATGCTATTATCTCTTAAGAGTTGAGCATAAAAAGAATTTTTATGATCTCTATTACCTTTCAGTTCCTGCATTATATTCATAAATTTTTCTTCATAATATTTGTTACTTAAGAAAGGTTGTTGCGGTAAATATTTATTATCTTTAAATCTATCTAAATATTGTTTACCTTCTCTTGCTACACAACGAACATGGCCAGCAGGGGCGTTAGCTGCATAAACAGGTAATAAATTGCGTTTAGCAAATTCTATTAGTGGGCGATAACTAGCTTTATAATTGCTCCATGCATTAGCTTGTTTAATTAAAGTTTTTTCACCAATTTTACCATCTAAGTAAGCATCTAAAATATGCTGTTTCTCGGTAGTAAACTGCTCTAAAGTTAAAATTTGTTTAGGGTTTAATTTAAATAATTCACTTTGTAATTGTGCTTGTAATAAATGTGAAGCGTGGTTACCATGATATTCACCAATAAAAATAACATCTGCATCTTGTACTTTGGCGGCTAACTCTTTTACACTTAATAACTTTTCTGTTACTGAGTCTATTATTTGAAAATCATATAAAGTAAACAGTGGCTGTATTTTATTATCGCTATAGGTCGATTGTTTATAGGTAGATTGCTGTTTTATTGGTTGAGTACAGCCTGTAATAAGTAAAATTAAACTAATAATTGTTAGTATTCTCATGATATTTCTCCGTGTTCGATATGGATAGTTGTTATATTATCGGCTAAATTAGGGATTAGACTAGTGCTTGTTGTAGTCACTATGTGCTGTATGTTTAATGAGTTTAATAACTTTAATAAAGTTAAGCGATGATTTTCATCTAACTCGGCAGGTAAATCATCAATTAACATAATAACCTGCTCTGCATAAGTAAGCTCATATACACTAGCTTGCGCCAATAATAATGCACAAACAAATAGCTTTTGCTGCCCCCTAGATAACTTTAACATAACATCAGTGCTTGCAAACTTAAATTTAATATCTGCTCTATGGCAACCATATTGGGTATGACCTAATTTTGCATCTTTATAGTAATTTTGTTGCAAAATTTGTTGATAATTTTGTGTTGTTTTTGACCAACCTGCATAATAATTTAAACTTAAATCTTCGGTTATTTCTGGCATTAATGCATTACAAAACTTTTTTACAAATGGGCTAATTTTTTTAATATATTCACTACGAATTAAATCAATTTTATTAGCTGCTTCAAGTAACTGATGGTCCCATATTTGCACTTGTTCTTTTGCTAAACGCTGCTTTAGGGCTTGGTTGCGTTGTTTTAAAGCTCTATGATAAGTTCGCCATAGATTAATAAAGTCTTTTTTATAATAAAAACATCCCCAATCAATAAATTGGCGACGAATTTTAGGCCCTTCTTCTAAAATCCTATGGCTTTCGGGGGTTAATAACTGTACGGGTAAATGGGTTGCCATTGATGCTTGTGATGGAGCATTCTCGCCATTTATTTTACAAGTTGTGCTAGTGGCAGAACGTGTGAAGCCTATTTTGTAAGTTTGTTGAGCTTGTGATATTTCAGCAAATAAAGTAAATTGGGGGTGTTGATTATTAATTAAATGGGTCGGTTTAGCACTACGAAAAGATTTACCCGTTGATAGTGCCCAAATAGCTTCAATTATAGAAGTTTTACCAGCAGCATTATCGCCAACAATAAGGTTTAAGCCATCTGTAAAATTAAGGGTTGCTTGTGTAATATTGCGAAAATGCACAAGCTGTAATTTTTTAATTTTAGACACTGAATTTTAAATAGCCTTGATATTGAATTATAAACGCATTGGCATAATTACATGCTGGCAAGAGCATAAGTCAGTTTGCGTGTTAATTAAACAACTACTATTAGCATCTTTCATCGATAAGGTTATATTTTGATCAGTCATAGAACTTAGTATGTCAATTATATAATGTACGTTAAAACCAACTTCCATTTCTGTGCCTTGATAATCAATAATCATGTCTTCATGTGATTCATCTTGTTCAGCATTTTTAGCTAACACAGTTAATAAGTTATTGGATAAAACCAAACGAATACCATGAAATTTATCATTAGATAAAATAGCAGAGCGTTGTAATAAATTTTTAAATAGCTCTCTATCAACTTGTATAAACTGATCATTATCTTGTGGTATAACTCGGTTAAAGTCAGGAAAACGCCCATCTATTAACTTACAGGTAAAAATAATATCTTCAAAGTGTACAGTTAAATAATTTTTAGCCAATGAAAAAGATAATAGGCTATCATCATCACCAATTAATTTTTGTAATTCTATTACCCCTTTTCTAGGTAAGATTGCTTGAGTTATAGGCAGTCCTTCTGTTTCAAGCAAGGTGGTGGCTGTTGATAGCCTATGCCCATCAGTTGCTACCACTCGTAAAGTTTTATGGTTAATATCAAACAACATACCATTTAAGTAAAAGCGCACATCTTGTAAAGCCATTGCAAATGCTGAATTGTAAATTAATTGTTTTAGTTGCTTTTGTGCAATAGCAAATGATACATCTATTTGAGTTAAATCAATAATAGGGAAATCAACTGCAGGCAAGGTTGATAATTTAAACTTTGAGCGACCTGCCGATAAATTACAGCGAGTTTCATCAAAATCTAACACTACACTAAGCCCATCAGGTATTGCACGGATAATACTAATTAGTTTTAAAGCAGGCAAAGTTATTGCAAAATCACCATCACTACTTTCTAGTTCTGTTGATGCTCTAGTTTCAATTTCTAAGTCTGAAGCGGTTAAAGTAAGCGTATTTTGACTTATTTGTAATAAAATATTACCTAAAATAGGCATGGATTGACGTTTTTCAACTACTCCTGCAACTATTTGTAAAGTAGCTAATAAATTTTCTCTAGATAAACTTATCTTCATTTTTTACCTTTATATTTAA
>CAZJWQ010000121.1:0-4401 GCA_964549645.1 uncultured Piscirickettsiaceae bacterium
GATATGGTGGAGATGGGCGGAGTCGAACCGCCGTCCGCAAAGCCTCCATCTAAAAATCTACATGTTTATTTGGCTAATTAATTTAATCTTAATGCTACCCAGCCAACAGGGATCACACAAGACGAGTTTGTAATTTTTAACCGTCCTCATCCAAACACATAAGAACTAGCGATTCCGTATAAGTCGACACAGAACTAGGCGCTACGAACAACTGACCCAGACTGCGCTAGCGGGATTAAGCCGCTAGAGCGTAGTTATCGTCGTTTGCAACTATAACAAATGAAATTAGGATTTACGAGCATCATTCAGGCTCGACATGCATTCTAAACTTTGTACTCCCCGTCGAATCCAGTGCACCCCCAGTAGGCATTAAACCCTAACCCCCGAATAGAGGATTAGGGTTAAGTTTTAAAAAAAACTATATCCTTAGTGGATTATACTTTGTTTATTTATTGTTATCTAGTCATTTTTAATAAACGCTGTTTATCTCTTTTCCAGTCACGCTCTTTTTCAGTAGCTCGTTTATCATATAACTTTTTACCTTTAGCAATACCTATAGAAATTTTTACTTTGCCTTTACTCCAATGCATGTTTAATGGGATTATGGTAAAACCTTTTTTATCAACTAACCCCATAATACGATCAAGCTCTTTACGGTGTAATAATAGCTTTCTAAGGCGTAAAGGATCTTGCTTAGTGTGGGTAGATGCTGAAATTAAAGGGGTTATTAAAGCTCCAAATAACCATGCTTGGTTATGCTTTAATATAATATATGCTTCATTGATTTGAATTTTACCTGCTCTTAGGCTTTTAACTTCCCACCCTTGCAGTTCAAGACCTGCTTGATAATCTGCTTCAATAAAGTATTCAAACCTAGCTTTTTTATTAATAGTTATGCTATTTGGATTGTTTTGTTTTTTGTTTTTTGCCATAATCATACAATTATAACTAATAATTGCTTTTATAAATGAAAAAAATAACACGAAATGCATTACTTCCCTATTCTTGTGCCGCTATGTTTAAAATAGTAAGCGATGTGGAAAGCTACCCAAGTTTTTTACCTTGGTGTTCTGGTAGTGAACTAATAGAATCTGACTCTAATTCTTCTATTGCTAGGGTTGATATTGAAAAAGCAGGGATAAAGCAATCATTTACTACTGCTAATATTTTAGTTGAGCCAAAGTCAATACAACTTAATTTAGTGGAGGGACCTTTTTCTCACCTTAAAGGAATGTGGACATTTGATGAACTTGATGAAAATTCTTGTAAAATAACATTCAATTTAGAGTTTGGAGTAAGCAATAAAGTTTTTAATTTTGCTTTATCTGCACTATTTGAACAAATAGCATCTACTCTTGTAGATTCATTTTGCACAAGAGCTAAAGAGATTTTATAATTATGCAAATAGAAATAGTTTATGCATTAAAATATGAGCAATTTTTTTATACTGAAGAGGTCAGTGATGGATGCACTGTGCAAAATGCTCTTGATAAGTCTCAGTTATTACATGATTTTCCTGATTTAGATATAAGTAATGTTGGTATCTTTGCACGACCTGTTAAAAAAGATGATATTTTAAAAAATGGTGATAGAATTGAAGTATATCGACCTTTAAAAGTTGACCCTAAAGCAAGAAGAAGAGAAAGGTCTAAGAAATAATCCTAAAAAAATCAGCATAATATTTTATGTCATTAATTTATGCCAAGCATCTACTACTACCTCTCTTTCTGTAGATATTTCTTCATAACACACTTTAGAATTAACATTTTGCAAAGCAAGGCGATGTGATATTGATCTGTATTTGCAATAAATATCCGCTAACTTAGTTATTTGTTTAGGTTTTATTTGTTGATCTTGTAAAAAATTTAATTTTGCTATGATTGCTAATGAATTAATATTGTCTGAATATTTAGCTAACTCTGGGTATTTATTCGCATAGCCTAAAACTAAATATTGCACCATAAACTCTATATCTACTATACCGCCCTCCCCTTGTTTTAAATCAAATGTTTCACTGTCAGATTTATCTAGGGACTTACGCATTTTTAAACGCATTTCTAACACTTTTTGCTGTAAATCCATTAAATTACGTGGCTGTTGCATAAAACTTTGCTTAAAATCATTAAAACTTGCTTTACCTACTTTATCACCAACAATAGCTCTTGCTCTTACTAAAGCTTGATGTTCCCATGTCCATGCTTTATTTTCTTGGTAACTTATAAAACTTCTTAGTTCGCCAATAATTAAGCCACTAGCCCCGTTTGGTCTTAACCTAGTATCTACTTCATACAATTTCCCTGCTGGCATAACTAGGCTAATTAATGATATTATTTTTTGGGTCATACGTGTAAAAAACAAGCTATTATCAAGTTGTTTTTTACCATTAACCCCTGTTGTTTTGTCTAAAGAATTTACTCCTTGATATAAAAAAACTATATCTATATCTGAGACATATCCAAACTCTATTCCGCCTAATTTTCCATAACCTAAAATTAATAATGGTCTTTGCTCTGATTGTAATCCAGTTGGCATACCGTTTCTACTTAGCATAAATTGCCATGCATATTCGGCAACAGCTGCTAAAACTGCTTCAGCAATCCAAGTTAAATAGTCACTTACTTTCATTACAGGTAAATGGTTGGTTATATCTGAAGCAGCTACTTTAAATATTTGAGAGTTTTTCCACTCACGAATTTTATTCATAAATTGCTCGTCATCTCCTTGAAAATGAAGGGCAATTTGCATTGCATCTTGATAAAGATTTCCGGCTTTTAATGGCTTAAACAAAATCTTACTATCTAGTAGTTGGTCTAATAATACTGGGGTTTTTATTAGTGTATTAGCAAGCCATATACTTTCTGAAAATAATAAGACCAGATTTTCAATGGCTGGTTTATTTTCTATTAATAAGACTAAATAGACACTTCTTTGTAAAATACTTTCAAATAAAGAAAAAATTCTGTGTAAGGTTTCTTGTTTATTATTTACGCTAGCAATTTGTAATAACACTATAGGTAGCACTTGCTCAAACCTTGCTATTGATTCACTACCAGCTCTTTTATAAACTGGTAGCTCCTTAAAACTTGCTATTTTTTCTATAATAAAATCTTGCTCTACAAAACCTGACTTTTTTAACCACTCTATAGAAATATCGGTTGTTTTGCTTAAGTCATTAGTGTTATTTTGGTTAGAAGTTTCAAAAGTTAAATCAAATTGTTGTTGCACTATTGCTCTATGGTAATCAAGCACTTCTATAAACTGTGCATAATCTACAAAGCTCATGGTTTGTGCAAGTATTTGTTGTTGTTTTATATCTGTAGGTATGCTGTGTACTTGCTGGTCATTCCATTGCTGTAAACGGTTTTCTGCTTTGCGTAAGAATAAATAAGCGCTCTTTAATTCTTGCCCTTGCTTTTTTGATAAGAAGTTTTTGTCTACACAAAGTTGTAGGCCTTTTAATAATGACCTAGTTTGTAGCCTAGTATCTTTACCACCATTAACAAGTTGGAATGATTGAATAATAAATTCTATTTCTCTAATACCACCCCTACCTAGTTTAATATTATTAAACATTTCTTTTTTTATTACTTGAACATGAATCATGTGTTTTAATTCACGTAAGGAGTCAAGATTACTAAAGTCTATGTATTTTCTATATACAAAAGGTTTTAATATATTAAATAATTGTTGTCCTTTTTTAATATCACCTGCTAGCACTCTTGCTTTAACTAAAGCATAACGTTCCCATGCCCTGCCATGATTTTCATAGTAGCTTTCCAATTCTTTAAAGCTTACTGCTAATGGTCCTGTATCACCAAAGGGTCTTAAACGCATGTCTACTCTGTAGGCAAAACCATCTTCGGTGCATTCGCTCAAGGATCTGTTTAAAGCCTGACCTAATCTAATAAAAAATTGGCTATTTGCTGTTTGTTTACCTGCTAAATTAGTTGCATAACCTTTTTCTGGGTAGGCAAAAATTAAGTCTATATCTGATGAAAAGTTTAATTCTTTACCGCCAAGTTTACCCATCCCTATAACTAATAATTTTTGTGGTTCTTTAGTTGTGTCCCCGATAGGAGTACCAAATTTCTCACATGCTTGTTTATAATGCCACTCTAGCGTGCCTGCAATAAGACCTTGAGCCAAATCAGATAAATCTCTAATTACTTCAACTAGCTCTGCACTTTGAGTTAGATCTCTTAGGGCTATTCTTACCATCTCTTTATTACGAATTAAGCGTATAGTTTTATTTAAAGCTACTAAATTTTTAGCATTAATTAGGTCTTTAAATATCTGGGTAATTAATTGGTTTTTTTCATAAGCTTTAAAAATATTTTCATCTGCAAAAATATCATCTCTACGATTAAATTCTCGCTGTAAATATAAGCTCCACTCAATAAC
>CAZJWQ010000122.1:0-4390 GCA_964549645.1 uncultured Piscirickettsiaceae bacterium
TTTTGCCAAAGCTTACTAATTTGCTTATTGTCTTTAGCATCAGGGTGTAAATAAATCATCATTAAAGGCTGTTGCTCGTTATCAAATAACTCCATAGAATAGGTAGCTTGGTCATTTGTATATTTTACAACCAGCCAAGTCTCATCAATTAATTTTAAATTAGCATGTAAATTAAATTTAGGGTCTAATACATTAAACCACGGGCCCATTTCCATAAGTTTATTAACTGTACCATTATGAATATGAGTAGATGCATTATTAGGCACAAACATTAAGATAGGTATTTGTTGGGCAGAGGCTATTTCTAACATAGTTTTTAAACTGTTAGTTTTTAATATAATAGCAGCATCACCCAAATGTCTATAAGCTTGTGGGCGGGTAATATTATATTTTTGTAGTAAAGAATTTATTTTATGGAAATCATCTAAGTCATTCCAGTCTTGTATAAATTTTTTAGAATTAATATCTATAGTATTAATGATGATTTTAGGTTTATTTTCTATTATTAAATCATTAAACCCATCAGTTGTAGTAAATTCTGCTAATAAATCGTTATAAGCTGTTAGATTAGATTTTTTTGTGATATATATTTTATGAGTAGCCACACCATACTTATCAAAAAATTGTAAACTTTGGCGACCAGCTTCCTCAACGGCAAAGCCATATTTCCAATCAGTTACTCGTAAGCGTAAGTCTATGTCTGCGGTATTTATAATAATATGATTATGTCTATATACGGCATCTTTATAAACTCCGTGGCTTTCTAGCACCATCGCCTCATTACGGGTAAGAGCCATTATCACACCAATACTTTCTATTTTTAGCAGAATATCAATAAAACTAGTGTTATTTAGCCAATATACAGTTTCGCCACAAGATAAAGCTACAAATTCAGCTTCACTAATAGCTAGTTTTTTTGCAGCCTCTCTAGCTCTTGGCGGCTGTGGCTCTGCTAATAAACTTTGTTTTTGTTGGTATAGGGTTTCAAATTTAGCCATGACTACTTTCTTTTAAAAAATGATAATAGGTCTTATTTTCGTTAAATTTGTCTTTTATGTCAAGCTCTTTTATAAAAACTTTAATTAAAGTGTAAATACAAATGATTATGAGATGCCTTTGTTAATTCCTTTGAAATCAACAACTTGTATAAATATAATTATTGACATTGGTATGTGTATTTGTTTATAATGATTTCAAGGCGATACTTTTTATATTTTTTAAAAAATAAGTGTAATTGGTATGAGTGCTTAAATTTTAAAATCAATTGGAGAATTATTATGTTAAAACCAGAAATCGCAAATTTATTAAATGAACAGGTAAATGCAGAATTTTTTGCATCAAATATTTATTTACAGTTAAGTGCATGGTGTGAACATGCAGGGCTTGAAGGCTCAGCAAAGTTTTTTCGTGAGCATAGCTTAGAAGAGCGCCAGCACATGGATAAAATTTTTGATTATATGGCAGAATGTGGTCTACCTATTACTATTGGCGCTATTGAAGCTCCAGCAACGGAATATGGAGATTTAATGGAAGTGCTTAATACCGCTTACCAACATGAATTAAAAGTAACAGCAATGATTAAGAATATTGCTAAAACTGCTATTGAAATGTCTGATTACACCACTTCTAACTTTATAGAATGGTTTATAGCTGAGCAGCATGAAGAAGAAGTTTTGTTTGGTAAAATATTAAGCAAGGCTGAGCTGTTAGGTTTTACAGGCCAAGCAGGGCAAGAGTTATATATTATGGATGAATATTTAAGCTCTGTAGGCTCAAATTAATACAGGGTACCTCTAAAAACCTAAGCATGATTTAGGGAATGCAGAAAATAGTGCATTTTTTACCCAAAAAGGTGCTGTTTTATGCGTTTCATAAATCATGCTTAGGTTTTTAGAGGTGCCCTATAGTCTTATATTTATACCTAAAAGTTGTGTAAATGCTTATACCTAGGCTCTGCATGTTGTTGCAGGATCTAGGTTAAAAGCTTTCTACCCTGTTCCTGCCGTTTTGTTTTGCTTTGTATAAAGCCTTATCTGCACGAGCAATAATATCTTCTTCTAAGTCACCTTTTTTAAAGGAGCTTACACCAAATGAAGAAGTTTTTTGACCAATTTTTTTAAAGTCATATTTTTCAATTTTTTTTCTTAATTTTTCAGCTAAATGAATAGAGTCTTCTATGTTAGAATTAGGGCATAAAATAAGAAATTCCTCTCCACCCCATCTCCCGGCCATATCAGTATTACGGACGTTAGTAGTTAAAATATTAGCCATTTCGATTAAAACCAAATCTCCTGTTTGGTGTCCGTAGCTATCATTAACTTGCTTGAAATGATCAATATCTATTAATATTATAGAAAAGTCTGAATTATAGCGTTTAAAATATTCAAAATTAAATCTTAACTGAGTATCCAGTTTTAAGCGATTGGCTATCTGGGTTAATTTATCAGTTACTGATAAATTTTTTAAAGTAATGTTTTTCTTTAAAAGCTCTGTAGTTCTTCCGCTTAATTCATTTGATACCGATAATAATTTTTTATTTAAAAAATAATTATTTAATTTAAGCTGTTTTAAATTTGCAATCTCATTAAAAGATTTAAGCAAGCATGTTTTTATTTCTTCATGTTTATGTGAATTTATCATCCCGTTTATTAAGTTATTATTTAATAAATTAATTGCATTTAACCAAGGGTTATTGTCATAAATTATTATATTTTTACATTGTGGGCATTCAGAGTTAATATATTGTAAAATTACTTCTTCAGAAGAGGAGTTGTTTAGGTTAAAAATACATACAATTTCATTTTTATACTCGGCATATGACTCGTTGAATATGTCTATAAACTCGTAATGATCATTGGTTGATTCTGCTTGTATAGAGTAGTTACTATTGTTGTTTAACTGGTTTATTATAGAAGAAAGTGTTTGATTTTTTCCAAAGATTAAAACCGTTATACTCGTTTTGAAGCTCATTTTTAATCACTTTAAAATTTATAGTGGTTAGATTTTATAAAAAAAAAGAGAAAAAAACAATAAAAATAACTTGCAAAGACAGTTTTTTTATATAAAATACGCATCTCTTTCAAGTAAGGGGCAAAAGCCTAAAGTTTGAAAGAAAATATTTAAAAAATATACTTGACTTAATTGTTAAGTAAAGTATATAATTACTGGCTTACGAATCAGAATAGTAAAGTTTTTATTGTTTGGTTCGGTTAGTAAAAAGTTCTTTAAAAATCAGGTAATTCAGAGATAATTTATGTGGAAGTTACTTAAGTAAGTAGCCTTCAAATTAAATATCTCGACACTATGTATAATGGTCAAGGTTTAGCCGTTTAATATTCTTTTTAGGATATTAAATTGGATAAATTTTAACATGTACCTAGTCAATTCTTTGCCCGAGCAATTGGGCAAAAAACGAGTGTTTAACGCGAGGGTGGAAAAAACCACCCCTTAACTAAAAAATAGAAAGCAAGTTCAGCAAGGAACTTCATTCAGAGGTATTTATATATTTTTACTTTATTGTTTAAATTGTATGATTATTTCTATTAGCAAGATTAAACTGAAGAGTTTGATCCTGGCTCAGAATGAACGCTGGCGGCAGGCTTAACACATGCAAGTCGAACGGAAACGATAAAGAGCTTGCTCTTTAGGCGTCGAGTGGCGGACGGGTGAGTAACGCGTGGGAACCTACCTTATAATTGGGGATAACCTATGGAAACGTATGCTAATACCGAATAATCTCTACGGAGGAAAGATGCCCACTTCATGAAAGGTATCGTTATAAGATGGGCCCGCGTGAGATTAGCTAGTTGGTAGGGTAAAGGCCTACCAAGGCGACGATCTCTAGCTGGTTTGAGAGGATGATCAGCCACACTGGGACTGAGACACGGCCCAGACTCCTACGGGAGGCAGCAGTGGGGAATATTGCACAATGAGGGAAACCTTGATGCAGCCATGCCGCGTGTGTGAAGAAGGCCCGAGGGTTGTAAAGCACTTTCATTAGTGAGGAAAGGTAACTAGTTAATACCTGTTTACTGTGACGTTAACTAAAGAAGAAGCACCGGCTAACTCTGTGCCAGCAGCCGCGGTAATACAGAGGGTGCAAGCGTTATTCGGAATTACTGGGCGTAAAGCGCGCGTAGGCGGATTAATAAGTCAGTTGTGAAAGCCCTGGGCTCAACCTAGGAACTGCATCTGAAACTATTAATCTAGAGTTTAAGAGAGGGAAGTGGAATTCCAGGTGTAGCAGTGAAATGCGTAGATATCTGGAGGAACATCAGTGGCGAAGGCGACTTCCTGGCTTAAAACTGACGCTGAGGTGCGAAAGCGTGGGTAGCAAACGGGATTAGATACCCCGGTAGTCCACGCCGTAAACGATGTCAACTAGCTGTTG
>CAZJWQ010000123.1:0-4381 GCA_964549645.1 uncultured Piscirickettsiaceae bacterium
CTACAAAATCACCAATATCTGGTACAACTAAATCAATTAATTTTGACATTAATAATCTCCTATAAAATTAATTGACGTAAATCAGTTAAATATTTGCCAACTATAGTGGTAAATCTTACCCCCTCTGCACCATCAATCGCTCGATGGTCATAAGATACACTAAATGGCATAATTAATTTTGGAGTGAATTCAGCACCATTCCAAACTGGTTGCATTTTAGCTTTTGATAAGCCCATAATAGCTACTTCTGGAGCATTAACAATTGGGGTAAATTGAGTGCCTCCAATACCACCTAGGCTAGAAATAGTAAAACAGCCTCCTGACATATCAGCTGGGGTTAATTTACCATCTCTGGCTTTAGCTGATATTGCCATTAAATCACCAGACAATTCATAAATACCTTTTTTATCAACATCCTTTACTACAGGTACTACTAAACCTTTAGGGGTATCTACGGCTATACCAATATTGTAATAATTTTTCTTAATAATTGATTGCCCGTCAGCTGATAAAGATGCATTAAAATTAGGGAAATCTTGTAAGGCTTTTACTACCGCTTTCATTACAAAAACTATAGGGGTTAATTTAATTCCTTGTTTTTCTGCGGTGGCTTTCATGTCTTTACGAAATTGATCCATCTCAGAAATATCACATTCATCAAATTGGGTAACATGAGGAACATTTAACCAACTTGTATGTAAAAATTTACCTGATATTTTTTTAATTTTACCAAGTTTTTCTATTTGGGTATCACCAAACTTGCTAAAGTCTATAACTGGCACTGCTGGTATGCCTGCCCCTGTTGTAGAAGCCGTTGGTGCAGATTGCATTATAGATTTAATTAGCCCTTCAACATCTTGCTGTTGAATACGACCCTTTGCCCCTGTACCGACTACTTTTGCAAGGTCTACCCCTAACTTACGGGCAAAAGATCTTACCGTAGGTGAAGCATGGCTAACTTGCCCCATTGCTTGTTTATTAATTGGTTTAGCAATTACTGGGGTATCTATAACTGTTTTATTAGGTGCAGTATTAACAGGTTGTGCAGTGGTTTTGGTTATTATTTCTTCTGGTTGTACAACGGCGATTTCTACAGGTTTATCTGTAATTATATTTTCGCCAACTTCAATTTCTAAAAGATAATCACCTTCACGAACATCATCGCCAACATTAATTGCTACAGATTTTACTAATCCTGCAAAAGGTGCTGGTATTTCCATAGTTGCTTTATCTGACTCTAAAGTAACTAAAGACTCATCTACTGCTACGATATCGCCTACCGAAACCAAAATCTCGATAACTTCTACTGTATCAAAATCCCCTATATCTGGGATATTAATTTTTTGAATTGCCATAAATATTATATTCCTCTAGGAGCTTGTCCGCGAATAGAAGCCGTAGCGAAAATCACAGAAAGGTTATAAGGTGAGCTTATTGAATGAGGCGAATAGCAAGGCTATTTAACGATTTCAATAAGCTCAGATTATGACCTTTATGGGATTTGCAGTAGGTTCTCTATTCGCGGACAAGCTCCTAATTTATACAGTTAAAGGGTAAGGTTTTTCAGCATTAATACCATATTTATTAATAGCATCTTGTACCACTTGTTTTTTGATTGTTCCTGCATCAGCTAAAGCTCTTAAAGCTTCTACTACTACATGCTCTTTGTTTACTTCAAAAAACTCTCTTAATTTATCACGGGTATCAGAGCGACCAAAACCATCTGTTCCTAATACATAATATTCCCCTGGAACGTATTGACGAATACGCTCTGGGTAATCACGCATATAATCTGTTGCTACAATAAATGGCCCTTGTGAACCTGTGAGAGTTTCTGTTACAAACGGAATACGAGCTTTTTCAGTAGGGTGCAAACCATTCCAACGGGTGGTTTCTGCACCTTGACGACGCAATAAATTAAAGCTAGGAACACTCCAAATATCTGCAGATACTTGCCAATCTTGCTCTAACATTGCCGCTGCTTGAATTACTTCAGTAAAAATAGTACCAGAACCCATTAGCTGAACTTTATTTTTATGCTTGGCACTTGAATCTTTAAACTTATAAAGACCTTTTAAAATATTTTCTTCAGAGCCTTTAGGCATTGCAGGGTGTATGTAATTTTGATTCATTGAAGTTATATAATAAAATACATCTTCTTTTTGATTCATCATTCGCTTAATTCCATCACGAATAATAACTGCCATTTCATACGCAAACGTTGGATCATAAGACATGCAATTAGGCACGTGATCAAACTGAATTAAATTATGCCCATCTTGATGCTGTAACCCTTCACCTTCAAGAGTGGTTCTACCTGCGGTTGCTCCTAATAAGAAACCTCTAGCACGAGAATCACCTGCCGCCCAAGCTAAGTCTCCAATTCTTTGGAAGCCAAACATTGAGTAGTAAATATAAAAAGGGATCATGCTTACACCATAATTGGCGTAGGCTGTTGAAGCGGCTATCCAATTAGACATAGCCCCTGCTTCATTAATGCCTTCTTCAAACACTTGCCCATCTGAAGATTCTTTGTACCACATTAATTGGTCAGCATCCATAGGCTCATACAATTGCCCCGCTGGGTCATAAATACCAATTTGACGAAATAAGCCTTCCATACCAAAAGTACGGGCTTCGTCTGGGATAATTGGGGTAACTCTTGGTCCTAAAGTTTTATCTCTTAATAAGATTGAAATAATTCTTACAAATGCCATAGTGGTTGACATTTCACGTTTACCTGTGCCGTCTGTTAGCATTTTAAAAACATCTAAACTTGGTACTGGTAAAGGTTCTGCATTATCAAAACGCTCTGGCAAAGAGCCACCAAGTTCTGTACGGCGTGCTTTCATATATTGCATTATATCGGAATCTTCAGAAGGTTTATAAAATGGGATACCATTTTCTAACGCTTCATCAGCAATAGGAATAGAAAAACGATCTCTAAAATATTTAAGACCATTAAAGTCTAGTTTTTTCTGTTGATGAGCATTATTAGCCGCCTCTCCATAAGGACCCATGCCATAACCTTTAACAGTTTTTGCCAAAATAACGGTAGGTTTACCTTTGGCTTCTGAGGCACGTTTATAAGCATTGTAAACTTTACGAGGAGAATGCCCGCCACGGGTTAAAGCAAAGATTTCATCATCAGTCATGTCTGCTACTAAAGCGGCTGTTTCTGGGTATTTACCAAAAAAGTATTTACGTACAAAAGCACCATCTTTGGCTTTATATGCTTGATATTCACCATCAACTGTTTCTTCCATAAGCTCTAATAGCTTACCAGTAGTATCTTTGGCAATTATTCTGTCCCAACCTGTTCCCCAAATTACTTTTATTACCTCCCATCCTGCTCCACGAAACACGCCTTCAAGTTCTTGAATAATTTTAGCATTACCACGCACTGGGCCATCTAATCTTTGTAAATTACAGTTAATAACAAAAACTAAATTATCTAATTTTTCTCTTTTAGCAAGTTGCAATGCTCCACGTGATTCTGGCTCATCCATTTCGCCATCACCAAGAAATGCCCATACTTTTCGTCCTTGCGTGGTAGCAAGTTTACGAGCATGCATGTATTTCATAAAACGGGCTTGGTAAATAGCCATTAATGGCCCAAGACCCATAGATACAGTAGGAAATTGCCAATAATCGGGCATTAACCATGGGTGCGGATATGAAGAAAGTCCATTGCCATCTACTTCTTGACGATAATTATTTAATTGCGATTCACTTAAACGACCTTCCATAAAAGAACGTGCATACATACCTGGAGAGGTATGACCTTGAAAGAAAATCATATCAGCACCTAACTTATGATTAGGACCTTTAAAAAAGTGATTCATACCAACTTCATACAGGGTACAGCTTGAAGCATAAGATGCTATATGCCCACCAACACTGGTAGTTTTATTTGCCTTAGCTACCATTGCCATTGCGTTCCAACGTAATAAAGCCCGTATTTTTTGCTCTATACCTAAATCACCTGGGTAGTTTTCTTGCTTGGAAAGGGCAATAGTATTTATATAAGGGGTATTAGCCGCATAAGGTATTTCTATGCCATGCACTCTAGCTCCATCTATAAGGGTGGTTATTAAATATTGAGCTTTATCAACACCCTCTACAGCTACTACTGCTTCTAAGGCTTCAAGCCATTCTTGAGTTTCTTGTGGATCTTGGTCAACGAACTTATCGTCCATAATTTAACTTCCTTGTTTTCACTATATTATTACGAATAATAACATTTTTATAGGTCTTTGCACAATCCAAAATTAATGCTTATATATCTATAAATAGTTTTAATTATGTATATTCATAAAAAATAATATAATGGAATTGCAACACTATTCCGACACAAAGATTAAATATTTGCCGTTAATTG
>CAZJWQ010000124.1:0-4366 GCA_964549645.1 uncultured Piscirickettsiaceae bacterium
TGTATATTATGTTAAATTCAGTAAGTTGTCAAATTTAAGCGTTATTAGCAGTTTAACGCCCTATTCATATTCGCTGAATTTTTATGAAAAAATTAGTTATTTAAGATTTTATTAAAAGCTCTATTACCACTCTAAAGCTTTTAAATATTTAAATATAGCTCTTGCAGATTTAGGTGGCTTATTTTCAGCGGTTTCTTTTTTAGCATTTCTTGCTAAATTTCTCAATAAACTTCTATCAGCATTAGAGTAATCTTGTAAAAATTGGTTTAGAGCTTCATCACCTTCTGTAATTATACGATTTCTCCAGTTTTCTAGCCTTTTAAAGTGTGCATTTTGTTGTTGCTCTTTTTGTTCTATTTGCTGAAAGCGAGTTTTTATTTGTATAATTAAATCTTCATTTTTGCGTAAATATTTTCCTATAAAAGATTTTTGGCGTTTTAATGCAGGCCCCTTACCCATCTTTTTAAATAATAAAATAGCATCTAAAAACTCTGTAGGTAAATTAAATGTATGGATTTGTTTTAGCGTGAGATTTGCTATATTTTCACCTAAGTCTTTAACAGCATCAGCAGCTTTTTTTATATCTGTTCTGCTCTCAAATTCTTCTTGCTCCCAATTAGGTGTTTCTTTTGGGGCTTGATATCTACCAACATTACGGGGTCTTACCATTTTAACTACCTTATTAATTTGAGCCATTCTTGCTCGGTTAATATTTTAACGCCTAGTTGCTGCGCTTTAGTTTTTTTAGAGCCTGCTTTTTCGCCAATTATAACAAAGTCAGTTTTAACTGAAACACTAGTTGTTATTTTTGCACCTAATTCCGTTAAGATATTTTTTGCATCATCCCTAGCCATTGTTAATAATTTACCTGTTAAAACAACAGTTTTTTTAGTAAAAATAGAATTTACATTAATAGAATTTATTGTTTTTTTGTCCCAATAAAGACCTTGTTTTAATAAACTATCAATAATTACTAAATTATTTGATTGCTTAAAAAATTGTATAACATTATTTGCTACAATATTTCCTACACCGTCAATTGTCATTAGTTGTTCAATATCTGCCTGCATTAATTGATCAATATCTTTAAAATAATTTGCTAAATTTGTGGCAGTTACCTCCCCTACTTCTAAAATTCCTAAGCTGTATATAAATTTTGCAAAAGTAGTTTTTTTAGAAGCCTCAATGGAGTTTATTATTTTATTAGCAGATTTTTCTGCCATTCTATCTAATTTAACTAATTCTGCTACAGTTAATTTAAATAAATCATCTAGGTTATTTACTAAACCTACATCAACTAACTGGTTTATTAATTTATTACCTAAACCATCTATATTTAATGCTTTACGAGATACAAAATGCTGTAATGCTCGTTTGTTTTGCGCAGGGCAAAGCAGCCCTGCACTACAACGGTAAATAGATTTATCTTGTTCTTTAATTATTATTGAATTACATTCTGGGCAGTGAATAGGCATAGTAAATAAGCTACTATTACTTGGGCGTAAACTTAATATTGGGGCGACTATTTCAGGTATAACATCACCGGCTCTACGTACAATAACTGTATCACCGACCCTAACATCTTTACGAATAATTTCATCAATATTGTGTAAAGTAGCGTTTGATACCATTACACCACCTACAAACACGGGCTTTAACCTTGCTACAGGGGTAATTGCTCCTGTTCTACCTACTTGCACTTCAATATCTAATAAATCTGTCCATACTTCTTGGGCAGGGAATTTTCTGGCTATTGCCCATTTTGGGGCTTTAGCGGTAAAACCTAATAATTGCTGTAATGAAATATCATTTATTTTATATACAATTCCATCAATTTCATAAGGTAAACTTAAACGCTTATATGCTAATTTATCATAATAATCAATAACTTCTTCTATACTATTAACCAGTTTAGATTCGGGGTTAAGCGGTAAGCCCCAACAGGCAAAACTTGCCATAAATGCAGAATAGGTTTTAGGCATTTGCCATTCTTTAGATACTTCTCCCCAGCCATATAGGTATAAACTTAAATTACGTTTGCTAACAATTTTAGCATCTAATTGCCTTAAGGTTCCTGCGGCAGCATTTCTTGGGTTTACAAAGGTTTTTTCTGTATTTTTTAGCTGTGCTTCATTTAAAGTTTGAAAGGATTTTTTTGACATAAACACCTCCCCTCTCACTTCTAAAATATTAGGGAAGTTATTACCAATTAATTTTAAAGGAATAGAATGGATAGTTCTAACATTATGGGTTACGTCTTCTCCAACTCTACCATCACCTCTGGTAGAGGCTTGTACCAAAATACCTTTTTCATAACGTATATTAATTGCTAAACCATCTATTTTTGGTTCAGCAGATATTGTTATATTGCTTTGTTTATCCAAATTATCTTTAATACGATTTAAGAATTCTATTAAGTCCGTATCATTAAATGCATTATCTAAAGAATACATAGGTAATGCATGGGTTACTGAATTAAATTTAGCAATTGGCTGGTCGCCAACCCTTTGCGAGGGAGAGTTAACATCTACCCAACTTGAATTTTGTTTTTCTAAATTAATTAAAGTTTGATATAAATCATCATATTGAACATCACTAATTATAGGCTCATCTAGTACATAATATTTATAATTATAGTCATTTAACTCTTTAACCAAATTTAAATATTGTTTTTTACTAGAGATGCCCATATATACTTATATAGCAGTACTTTCATAAGCAATAGCCTTATCACGCATTTTTTGTAAATGTGATTCTGTTGTTAATTTTTTATCCATATTATAAAGGCGACCATTTAATCTTTGGCTAATTTTTCTTGCCATTAAAATTAAATCGTGCATAGCCGCGGGAGCTTTTATAGTTGTGGGCAATTCTAAAATTAAGACTACTCCAGGAGAAGTTAAGGTTTTATTATTAAGTTGTTCTTTAGTAAAAGTGCCTGGTTCTAATAAATTTGCAACTCTAATAATTTCATTACCATTAGAATCTTTTTTTACGAAAATATTTTTTTCTGTCAATCTAAACCCAACTCCATGTAAAGCCTGATTTAACTCTGTCATTAAAAATTCTACTGAACCCTGTACTATTAAAGCAAATATTTGCGGCTTAGTACTTTTAACAGTTTGTGGTGGTTCTTTTGTTACAATTTTATTATCTTCAGGAATGCCAAATGCAGGTTGTTGTTTTTCTGGAGAAGAATAGCTATTAAGCTCAACAATTTCATCAGCATCAATTGCTTCAAGAACAATATTTTTTGCGTGATTTTTTTGCGTATCTAATTCTTCTGTTAATTCAATTCCAGGTTGTTTGTCGATACCTTCTTCAGAGCTACCATCAAAATTAAAACCTAACTGTCTTTCAGAAATAGGGGTATGATGCTCGCCTAAATTATTTAAAGCTTTATCAGCATCTGCACTAGATCTTGATTTAACATTATCTTGGGCATTTTTTTTATTAAGCTCTTGTTTATTCTTTTGGAAAAAATAAAGCACAACTACAACAATAATTGCAAGTATGATTAAAACTGTTTGTAATTCATTCATAATTTATATAACCATTTTATGTTATAAATTTTTAATTTTCAGCTATTTTTGTAACTAAATCTAAATTTAAATAACTATTGCTAAAAGCATTTCCTGCCAATATTTTAAACGGTTCATTTATTGAACCCATGCTGTCTAATACTAAATCAGCACTAGTGAAATCATCATCTTTAGTATATTCATTAACCGTAATAATAGTTTTAATATTTGCCGCAGTTGCAGATAAAATACCATTTCTAGAATCTTCAAAAGCAATAACTTGTTCTGCTTTTAAATCCATCTGCTCTAATGTCCAATTGTAAATATCAGGTGCAGGTTTTTTACAAGGGATTATATCACCAGCAGCTATAACTTCAAACCAAGATTCAGAATCTTTCCCTAAAGTATTATCTAATAAAGCTGTTACATTTGCAGGAGTAGTGGTGGTGACTATTGCCATACGCATTTTTGCATGTTTTGCTTCTTTAATTAAAGCCTCAACACCTGTTCTTAAAGGAACTTTTCCTGCTTGCATTAATTCTACATAATATTGTGTTTTAAGTGCATGTAACTGTTTTATAAAACTATCTAAATCGGTTGGTTTATTAAAGCTTGTATTAAATTGTTCTAAATAAAACTTTATCCTTTCTTTACCTCCGGTTACGCTCAATAACTTTCCATACAAAGGTTCATCCCAATACCAATCAAGGCCTTCTGTTTTAAAAGCTAAATTAAAGGCAACTCTATGCCCATCTTTTTCAGTATCTGCTAAAGTTCCATCTACATCAAACAATAAAGCTTGTAATTTTGCCATTATTTCTTAATCCTTTTAAATTATATTCATA
>CAZJWQ010000125.1:0-4354 GCA_964549645.1 uncultured Piscirickettsiaceae bacterium
AGAAATAAATTGTGAGCTATGAGTTAACGTTTCGTCATGAAGCAGAGATAGATTTAGCAAAATCAGCAAAATGGTATGAGCTACAAAAAGAAACTCTTGGCTTTGACTTTCTTGATGAAGTTGAAAAAAAGTGTAGCGTGATCCAAAATACTCCTTTAATTTTTGAAAAAGTGTATAAAAAACTAAGGATGGTTGTGGTCGAGCGTTTTCCCTTCAATATTTTTTATTTAATTGAAGGTAATACCATCATTATAGTCGCGATCATTCACGGAAGTCGCCATCCAAAAAAATGGCAAAAAAGAATATAACTCTTCAAATAAATACAGATATCTGTGGTAGTGTTTAAGAGAACAAAGCCATTTGTGTAGATAACTTATAAGATGTACACAATAAAGATCTCTAACTCCCTGACCCTTTATAATTTTTAAAGTTATCCAGCTTTAACTTGGCTTATATGCTTGTTGTTGACCTGCTCTATTATTGTTAAGCGGTCTATTTGGAGACCTGCGGTAACTTTGTGGCTCATTATAATCATCCCGTTTTTTTTAAACCTCTTATCAAAAGAGGATATTTTAACTTTACTAAAAGCGGACATTACTACTTCGGACTAACACACTATAAAACAAGTTGACAATAAGAATTGTTAGCATTACTATATGTGCTAACCCTTGTTTGCTAGGTATTTTTTGTGAATGCATAGCAAATAAGGGCTGGTGCTAGATGCCAGCTCTCTATTCAGGAATTAAGACAGATATACATAATAAGGTATAAAAAAAATGCAAAAAAATAAATCTCAATTTAAGAAAGCTTATATGTTTTTACTGGTTAAGTCGGCTTTTCTCACCTTAGTAATTTCTCCTATTATGGTTACAAAATCGGTAAGCGCAGCAGAAATAATAGCAGTAGAAAAAAAACTTTAATATTGAAAGTGGTAGCCTAAACACTGTTTTAAACCTCTTCGAGCTACAATCAGAAGAAAATATTTCTGTTAGTGGGGATTTAACTGCAAATAAAAACTCAAATGGAATAAAGGGATACTATACAACAAGTAATGCACTTGATAAATTATTGCAAGATACAGGTTTACAATTTAAATTGTCTGAAAATAGTGGTTATATAATTAGTAAAGCACCAGTTAGGGTTAGTAAAAAAACAACTAACATTGCAGTAGTTACCATTAAAGGAGAGTTGCAAAAAAGAAATTTACAAGACTCTCAAACCAGTGCTACGGTGCACAAAGGAATCGAACTTGATCAAAGTACCGATAGAGATTTATATGATCTTATCGATAGAACTCCTGGAGTCACGACAGTAGTAGGGAATACTTTTTCTATTCGAGGGATAAGAGGCTATGATAGAATTAGCGTGACAGTGGATGGCATGCAGGCACCTGATAGTTTTAGTGCTAGATTTGGTGCTTTTAGTGTTTGGGACTTAGAGCAAGTTGAAATTTTAAGGGGTCCTCAGTCAACTCAGTCGGGTGCCAACGCACTAGCAGGCGCAATAAATATTCGCACCGCTAACCCCACTTTTAATCAAGAAACCAAGTTAAGAGCAGATGTGGGTACTGCTAACACAACAAAATTAGCTATTGCACACAACCGCCAATTATCGATGACGTGTTGGCAATAAGGTTTGCTGGAAAGATTAAAAAAAGTGATGGTCATATAGAAAATAGAACTCGTAATGAAAATAATTATGGTTTTAAAGATTTAACTAATGCACGAGTAAAGGTATTGTATAAACCTATTGATAAGCTAGAGGCCATTATCGGTTATAATCATACGCATAATAGGCGCGGAGAAACCTTTGTTCTAGCCGCTGAGTTTCCTGAAAAACGTGTTAATGATTCTAATGAAAAAGCTGAAGAAGGTACTAAAAGTAGTATTACTACTTTAGGTTTAACTTATGAAATTAATGACCATTGGAAAATATTTTCTAAATCCGGTTATTATGATTCAAAATATACTCGTTTTGAAGATTATGATAATACCTCTCAAGCAGGTGGGACATTTAACCGAACCATGGACTCTTCCAGTGGCTCACAAGAATTAAAGCTAGCCTATCAATCATCTAATATTCGTGCAGTGTTAGGTGTTTATTATAATAAGCGTGATACCAACCTAAATACCGATGCACTTAATGTTCCGGGGGAGGTTCTCAATCCTGGATTAACGGGCTTAGGAACGCTGATTGATTTTAATTTCATAACTGAGCAAGAGATTGAAAATAAAGCAGTTTTTGGCGAAATTGAATACGATCTTAATAATAAGTGGACAATAATTGCAGGGGTAAGATATGATATTGAATCACTAAAAAACAGTAATTCCACCACGCCTAGCTTTGCAAACAGTGGCTTATTACCCCCTGCCCATCAAGCTGGGCTTATTGCTCAATTTACTTCAGCTAAACAATATGACGCTGATTATAGTGCTTTTTTACCAAAGTTAGGACTTGTGCACAATTTTAACGAAAGACTTAGCTTAGGCTTTACCGCACAGAAAGGCTATAAAGCAGGTGGAGCAGGTATCAACTTAAGTACCGCTACAACTTATAGTTATGACCCTGAATTTACCAATAACTATGAGGTGGCATTCAGATCTGTTTCCGCAAATAATAAAACCACCTTTAATGCCAATGTTTTTTACACCAATTGGCAAGATATGCAAGTTAGTGTAAGGGGTCCTGGTGGTCGTAATGATACTACTATTACAAATGCGGGTTCTTCAACTCTTTATGGTACTGAGCTTGCTATAATTCATGATTTAAATAATAATGTTAATTTACTTGCTTCGCTAGCTTATGTAAAAACTGAATATAACGAATTTAATAACGGTATAGAGGATTTAAAAGGTAATTCATTTATTTTTGCTCCTGAATTGACAGCCTCCATTGGTGGTGATTATTTTTTCCTAGATAATTGGGTTTTGAGTGCTAACTTGAATTACACTTCAGAGCGTTATGGAGACGTAAAGAATGAAAAAAAACTACCTTCTAAAACCTTGGTAAATCTAAAAGTAGGTTATGAGGCAAATAATTGGTCAGTTTATCTTTACTCACGTAATTTAACTAATGTTCAGTATGCTAACAGAACTGCTGTTGATCCAAGTCCAGCCAATCTTAGTCCAATGATAAGCGTTGGAGATCCTCGTTTTATTGGCTTGCAAGTTAATGCAGAATTTTAAGAATCTATTTATAATTTTATTAAAAGAAGTCCTAAACGACTAAAACTTAAAAAACACCTGTGACTCAATATAAGATATTGAAATTGTTAGATAATATAATTAAATATTAGTTTTTGGAGTCATTATACAACTATCATTTTCAGACTTAGATGAGTAAAATAGGCTCTTTTAAGTGAAATAACAGTGGTAGCGTCCCCTTTTCTTATAGTTTAAAAAATACCTAAATATTGTCTTAAAAAGACAATATTTTTAAACCTTATTTTTATTCCATTTACAAGTGATTATTTCCATGAATTTTCGCCCTTATTTATTCCGATTATTATTTTTACTACTGGGTCTAATAGCTTTCGTTTTTCTGTACTTTACCACCTTTTCAGCAACTGAAATTCAGGTGGATACACCATTGATAAAACAGCTTGAGTCGCGGTTAAAAGCAATGGAGACTCCTGGAGCTCTAGTAGGTATTTACAAACTAGATGGTTCTTACCAGCAGTTTGCATTGGGGCTTGCTAGCCTTAAAAGCAACCAACCCATGCAACTTGATATGCATATGCGACTTGGCAGTATTACAAAGCTGTTTATCGGTACAGTTGTTTTACAGCTTGCAGATGAAGGAAAAATATCCCTAGACGATCCTATTTCAAAATATATCTACGGTGTTCCTGCAGGTAACAAAATCTCGTTACGCCAGTTAGGTAATCATACCAGCGGTCTATACAATTCCATTGAGGATAAAAAATTCCAACAGGCAATCATGGATAATCCAGAGAGGGATTGGACAGCTAAAGAAATTCTTCAATATGCTTTCAAAAATGATGCTTACTTTGCACCAGGAACCAGATTCCGTTATTCCAACAGCAATACAATCTTGTTGGGAATGGTCATTGAAAAAGTGACGGGCAAGCCTTGGATTGAATCTATGAATGAGAGGATTTTTAAACCATTTAAAATGAAACACACTGGACTTCCCTCAAAAAAAGGAGTTCTGCCAGAACCCCACCCCTCTGCCTACAGAAACAGTGATGGCAAAAGAATCATTGGATACGGAACCACTTTTTATGATGTTTCTCATTACAGTGCTTCTTGGACTGGAGCCTCAGGAAACTTATATTCCACACTAAATGACCTAGGTCGAGCAATTCATCCTCTAGCTACAGGTCAATTATTGA
>CAZJWQ010000126.1:0-4345 GCA_964549645.1 uncultured Piscirickettsiaceae bacterium
TCTTCATCAATCCCTGCAAGTTTTGATAGTTCTTGATAGGTAAATTTTCTATCATCTTGATAAACAAAACCATCACTTCCAGTATTGTATGGTGGATCAATATAAATCATCTTTACCTTTTCATAATAGGCATTTGCAAGATGTTTTAAAACTTCTAAATTATCCCCTTTAATAAGTAAATTTTCAGAATCTTTATTTTGCTTATTCCATTCTTCATCTTCTTTTAAAAGTGTAGTTGCTTCATCACTTGCCAAAAGTCTGGCATAAGATTTTCCCAACCATTCCATACCATAAGATTCTTTAGAAAAGTTTAATTCTTCATTTTGAGATAATTCTGCTTTAAATTTCTTAAAATCAAAATCGCCATTTTTATCAAAACAATGTGAAAAGTGTTTTTTTAGTGTTGCCAAATCTTTGTTCGGCACTTTAATCTTGTTGGTTATTTTTTGCTCTTTATCCATTATTTACCCTTTTGTATATAATTTTACCCTAATCTCTACCGAGGGATTAGAGTTGTCTTACCTTAACCTAGTTAAGCTAAGAGCATCCCAAATTTGCGATGGCTGTGTTAAGCCTAATGTTTTACCTTCTAAAATAGCAATGTTAGGGAAAATATCTAAACATTCTTTAGAGGTTTTTGCTGGTACTTGTTGGCTTAGGTTGGCACTTGTAGAAACTAGTGGTGATTGGAGTTTATTGCACAATTCTATTATTGTTTTATGATGAGTAATTCGCACGGCTAAAGTTTTTCTGCCACCTGTTATCCAACTTGGGGTGAGCTTTGTAATAGGTATTACCCAAGTAATAGCTTGATGGGTTTGTTGCCAACTATTTAAAATAGTTGTTGTCCATGATTGATCTTCAAGCTTAACTAAGTGTTTAATTTGCTCTATATTAGCGGCAATTAAAATTACCCCTTTTTCTATAGGGCGGTTTTTTATGGTTAATAAATTATTAAAAGCTTGCTCGTCAAAAGGGTTACAGCCTAAACCGTACACAGCTTCTGTTGGGTAGGCAATTACTTTACCTTGTTGTATATTATTAACCGCTTGGTTGATGTTAATCAAAGTCAAAATAGTCTAGTTCAGAAGTTGGCGGGTTACCATTGTAAATTAAGTTTATTCTGTGCTGTAAATAACTTTCACGCATAAATATATATGGGTCTGGCTGGCGTTTAATTTCATCAAATAAATCTACAACTTTAGTGTAGTTGACAAATCTGTCGCCAACAACCATTTTGATTTCATCTCGTCTATCTACTGCAATAATATGTGAATGTACTGGGTTAGCAATTGTATCAATGCTGTTGCCAAATAAACTTCTTGTTGTATAAGGGCCTAAGATAGGTAGCATTATAAATGAAGCATCAGTCCATAAGCCCCACTTGTAAAGAGTTTGCCCTAAATCTTCTCTTTGATGTTCTAATCCTGCCTCTGTAGCTATGTCTAGTAAACCAAATAAGCCAAAAGTTGAGTTTAAAGTAAAACGCATTAATGAACTTAAAGCAACTTCAGGGTTACCTTGTAATAAAGCATTAATAGCATTTAAAGGTTCACCTAAATTGCTAAAAAAATTACTTATTCCTGTAGTGACTGGGCTGGGCAGTTTGTTATAAGTGTTAGCAATAGGCTCGCCTATTAAATCATTAAAACCAACATTAAAATTATACATTGCACGGTTATAATTCTCAAAAGGGTCTGCAGAATTCATGGGAGTTGTGGGGTTGCTTTCTTCTGCCAATATAGCTAGTGGGCTAAATATTAACAGGGGCAGTAATAAATAAATAAATGATTTCATTTGCTTATTATATATAAAAAAATGTTATAATCTAGCCTATTTTACTCCTTAAAAAGCTTAAACATATGACCACAGAAACCACTAATAATAATAACAATAACAACAGCTATGATTCTTCTTCCATTAAGGTATTAAAGGGTTTAGACGCAGTAAGAAAAAGACCTGGAATGTATATTGGAGACACGGATGATGGTTCTGGTTTGCATCATATGGTTTTTGAAGTGGTTGATAATGGTATAGATGAAGCCTTAGCAGGGCATTGTGACAAGGTTGTTGTTACTATTCATACAGATGGCTCTGTTTCTGTAACTGATAACGGTCGTGGTATCCCTGTAGGTATTCATGAAGAAGAAGGTGTTTCTGCCGCTGAAGTAATTATGACAGTGTTACATGCTGGCGGTAAGTTTGATGATAATTCTTATAAAGTATCAGGTGGTTTGCACGGGGTAGGGGTTTCGGTTGTAAATGCACTGTCAGAAAAACTTACTTTAATAATTAAGCGTGAAGGCAAGGTATGGAAGCAAACTTATACTCATGGAGAACCAGATGCACCGCTTGGAGCAATAGAAGATAGCGATGAAACAGGTACAGAAGTAAGGTTTTTGCCAAGTAAAAAAACCTTTAGTAATACAGAATTTAGTTATGATTATTTACTAAAACGCTTAAGAGAGTTATCTTTTTTAAACTCTGGCGTGCATATTGAGTTAGTTGATAAAAGAGACGATAGGCATGAAGTTTTTCAATTTGAAGGCGGTATTCAATCTTTTGTAGAATACATAAACACCAATAAAACTACAATCCATGATAAAGCTTTTTACTGTTCTACCATTAAAGATGACATAGTAGTAGAAGTGGCTATGCATTGGACAGAATCTTACCAAGAGTCAGTTTTTTGTTTCACCAATAATATCCCACAAAGAGATGGCGGGGCTCATCTGTCGGGTTTTAGATCGGCATTAACCAGAACTTTAAATCAATATGCAGATAAAGAAGGCTTGTTAAAAAAATATAAAATGAATGTGACTGGTGATGATGCACGTGAAGGTTTAGCCGCCGTAATTTCTGTAAAAGTACCAGACCCTAAGTTTTCATCACAAACTAAAGACAAATTAGTGTCATCTGAAGTAAAAACAGCTGTTGAAACAGTAATGAATGAAAAATTAGCAGAGTTTTTATTAGAAAACCCTAAGGATGCTCGTGCAGTATTTGCAAAAATAATTGATGCCTCCAGAGCCAGAGAAGCCGCTCGTAAAGCTCGTGAAATGACACGACGTAAGGGAGCTTTAGATATTGCAGGGCTACCTGGTAAACTAGCAGATTGCCAAGAAAAAGACCCAGCTAAGTCTGAAATATACATAGTGGAGGGAGATTCCGCTGGTGGTTCTGCAAAACAAGGGCGTGATCGCCGCACACAAGCCATATTGCCGCTGAAAGGTAAAATTTTAAATGTTGAAAAAGCCCGTTTTGATAAAATGTTACAATCAGCAGAAGTAGGTACTTTAATTACCGCTTTGGGTTGTGGTATAGGGCATGATGAATATAATCCTGATAAAGTTAGGTATCATCGTATTATTATAATGACAGATGCGGATGTTGATGGTTCACATATACGCACTTTATTATTAACATTTTTTTACCGACAAATGCCAGAATTAATTGCAAGAGGCTATATATACATTGCCCAACCACCACTTTATAAAGTTAAAAAAGGTAAGCAAGAAGCTTATTTAAAAGATGATGCTGAGCTAGAAAGCTATTTATTACAATCAGCTTTAGATAATGCATCACTTATTGGAACTAAAGGCACACCACCAATTCAAGGTATGGGGCTAGAAACCTTAGCAAAAAGCTTTTTACAAACGGTGCGTACTATTGAAAGACTAGCTCGTCGTTATAATAAAACCTTATTAAATATGATGATTGATTTAGACCCTATAGATGTAACTTCGTTAAATAATGAAGCCGATTTAACTAATTGGGTTAATAACGTACAGCCACGTCTAAGCGCTATTGGAGAAATTCAAAAGGTAGCGTATAAATTAACTGTAGAACCGTCTGTAGATGAGGGCTATAAATATCAAATACGCTTAGAAAAGCGTGAGCATGGTACTTTAAGTTCACAAACCTATGCGGAAAACTTTTTTGCATCTACCGACTATTTGCAGATTACTAAAACAGCAAATGAACTTAAAGGTTTGGTTGATAATGGTATCATACGCCGTGGTGAAAAAACTCAAGCAGTAAATCATTTTAAAGAAGCCTTAGATTGGTTATTAAAAGAAGCCAAACGTGGGCAAACCATACAAAGATATAAAGGTTTAGGGGAAATGAACCCTGAGCAACTTTGGGAAACTACCATGAATGCCGAAGCACGCCGATTATTACAAGTAACTATTGCTGATGCTATAACCGCAGACCAAGTATTTACTACCCTAATGGGCGATGAAGTAGAGCCGCGTAGAGCATTTATTGAAAAAAATGCCCTACAAGCAGAAAATGTAGATGTATAAAAATATATCGTAGCTGCTCAGATTGCCCCTGAAAACCG
>CAZJWQ010000127.1:0-4341 GCA_964549645.1 uncultured Piscirickettsiaceae bacterium
AACAAGAGAACTAATTATGCAAATGGATATTAAAGAAATTTTTGACTATTTACCACACAGGTATCCTTTTTTATTAGTAGATAGGGTTACTGAATTTGAGGCGGGTAAATCATTAAAAGGATTTAAAAATATAACCTTTAATGAGCCACAGTTTGCAGGGCATTTCCCTAATAATCCAATTATGCCAGGTGTAATGATTGTTGAAGCTATGGCTCAATGTACGGGTATATTAGCCTTTAAATCACAAGGGGTTAAGCTAGATGGTAAAACCATGTATTATTTAGCGTCTATTGATAATTGTAGGTTTAAAAAAGTTGCAGTACCTGGAGATAGATTAGATTTTGAAGTTATAGCTTTAAATAATAAAAGAGGTATTTGGAAGTTCTCATGTACTACCAAAGTTGATGGTGAATTAATAGCATCATGTGACATGATGTGTGCACAACGAGATATTTAATTTGATTCACTCTACTGCAATTATTGGTGCTAATGTAATTATTGGAACCAATGTTTTCATAGGACCTTATAGTATTATTGGTGATAATGTTAGTATTGGTGATAATACTAAGATTGAAGCTCATGTAGTTATTTCAGGGCCAACAACTATTGGTGAAAGTAACCACTTTTACCAATTTGGCTCTATTGGTGCAGCCCCACAAGATAAAAAATATGCAGATGACTTAACAACTTTAGTTATAGGTAATAATAATACTTTTCGTGAAAATGTAACTATTAATCGTGGCACAACTCAAGACAGAGGTGAAACCTTTATAGGTAATAACAACTGGGTAATGGCAGGCGTACATATAGCACATGATTGTATTATAGGTAATCATATAACACTTGCCAATGCTACAGCTCTGGCAGGGCATGTGGTTATAAAAGACTGGGCAATTTTGGGTGGTTATACGCTTGTGCATCAATATTGTAATATTGGCGACCATAGTTTTTGTGGTATGGGTAGCATTATTAGCCAAGATGTACCTAGTTTTATTACTGTTTCAGGTAACCCTACCAAACCTAGAACAATTAATAGCGAAGGTTTAAAACGTAGAGGTTTTGACAAAACTCAAATTAGCCTTATTAAAAAATCTTATCGTATTTTATATCGTAAAAATTATATTATAAAAGAGGCTATTCAAGAAATTGATAGTATTAATGATAAACAAGGTAGTTTAAATTGTTTAATTGATTCATTAAAAAACTCTGCTCGAGGTATTATCCGTTAATACTAATAAGCCAATAGTTATCGCGATGGTTGCAGGAGAATCTTCTGGAGATTTGCTTGGTGCTGACTTAATAAAATCATTAAAAAAAACTTTTCCACAAGCAACTTTTGTTGGCATAGGTGGTGAAAAAATGATTACCGAGGGTTTTGACTCTTGGTTTGAGATGGAAGAGCTGTCTGTAATGGGCTTTTTTGAAGTATTAAAGCATTTACCAAAACTACTTAAAATTAGAAAAAAATTAATTAATAAACTTATAAAAACAAATCCTAAAGTTTTTATAGGCATAGATGCACCAGATTTTAATTTCACAGTAGAACAACGTTTAAAAGAGCAGGGCATTACAGCAATTCATTACGTAGGTCCATCTGTTTGGGCATGGCGTGAAAATAGATTAGCAAAAATAAAAAAGCAAATAGATGCAATGTTAGTGCTATTTCCGTTTGAAGAAAGTTACTATCATAAATATAACATCCCAGTTAAATTTGTAGGTCACCCACTGGCTAACCAAATTAGCGAAGCAGACCTAACCAAACAAGCAAGAAGTGCGCTTAATATAAGCAAAACCTCTAGAGTGACAGGGTTAATGCCAGGTTCTAGGTGGGCAGAAGTAAACCAAATGATTGACCTATATATTCAAACAGCGGTTAACTTAAAACGTAAGTACCCCGCCATGATTTTTATTATTCCCTGTGTAAATGATAAAATAAAAATCAGAGTAGAGCAAGCAATTAAAATATTTGCAGGCTCAGATAACTGTTTTAAAACAGTGTTAAAACAAGTAGATTTAGCAATAGAAGCATCAGACCAACTATTAGTTACATCAGGAACAGCAACTTTAGAAGTAGCCTTACATGGTAAACCACTAATTTTAGCAATAAAAGTACATCCAATATCCTATTGGATTATGAAAAAACTTGCCACTACTAAATGGATAGGTTTACCAAATATACTAGCCCAACAAGAAATAGTGCCAGAGTTTATTCAAGATGATGCAACATTAAATAATTTAACTCAAGCTATGCTAGAAATAATTACAGATACTAGTAAAAGAGATAGCCAAATAAAAGCCTTTAAACAGCAACATAAAATGCTTAAACAAGACGCATCAAAGTTAGCGGCAGAGGCTATAGTAAAATGGATGAAATAATTGCAGGGGTTGATGAAGTTGGTAGAGGTCCATTAATTGGTAATGTAGTAACCGCAGCTGTAGTATTACCCTTTAATTGTGATTTAAAATTAATAGATTCCAAAAAAATAACCGAAAAAAAATTACAATATTTTTATGAACTAATTATAGAACAAGCAATAGACTATAAAATAGCCAAAGCAAGCCCCGAAGAAATTGATAATATAAACATATTAAACGCAACTATGTTAGCAATGAAAAGAGCTATTGAGGGCTTAACGACTAAGGTTGATAAAGTGCTGGTAGATGGCAACCGTTGCCCAGATATAAATATACCTTGCCAAGCAATAATTAAGGGTGATAGTAAAATATTAGCAATAAGTGCGGCATCTATTTTAGCAAAAGTTAGTAGAGATAATGAAATGCGAGAACTAGGTAGCAAATATCCTAAATATGGTTTTGAAAAACATAAAGGCTACCCAACTAAATTTCATTTAGAACAAATACAAAAACTAGGTTTAATAGCAGGTTATAGAAAAAGTTTTAAACCTATAAAAGATTTAAGGTCACCTCTAAAAACCTAAAAAGGAAATTTTAATGATTAAAACTCGTTTTGCCCCAAGTCCAACAGGTTATTTACATATAGGAGGGGTAAGGACAGCCCTGTTTTCATGGTTATATGCAAAACAAAATAACGCAAACTTTATCTTAAGAATAGAAGATACGGATCTAAAAAGATCAACACAAGCTTCCGTAGATGCAATTTTTGATGGTATGTCTTGGCTAGGTTTAAATCATACAGAAGGCCCATATTACCAAACGAAAAGATTTAAGCGTTATCAAGAAGTGATTGATAGCTTGCTTAATGATGGTAAAGCCTATTACTGTTATGCAACATCAGCAGAACTTGAGGAAATGCGTAGTTTACAAAAAACACAAGGTAAAAAACCTCGTTACGATGGGCGTTTTCGTGATTTTACAGGTACTCCACCAGCCGATATTAAACCAGTAGTGCGTTTTAAGAACCCATTAAAAGACAGTGTAATAATAAATGATATAGTAAAGGGTGAAGTAATAGTATCCAATGCAGAGTTAGATGATTTAATTATTGCCCGTTCAGATGGTACTCCAACCTATAATTTAACTGTTGTGGTAGATGATTTAGATATGAAAGTAACACACGTGATCAGAGGCGATGACCACTTAAACAACACCCCAAGGCAAATTAATCTATATCAAGCTTTAGGTGCCAAGTTACCAAAATTTGCTCATATACCAATGGTTTTAGGCGAAGATGGTAGCCGTTTATCTAAAAGGCATGGTGCGGTATCTGTTTTACAGTATAAAGAAGAAGGTTTTTTGCCAGAAGCATTATTAAACTATTTAATACGATTAGGTTGGTCGCATGAAGACCAAGAAATATTTACAATTGATGAAATGATTAAATTGTTTGATCTAACAACAGTAAACTCATCTCCATCTACATTTAATTTAGAAAAATTACTGTGGATAAATCATCAACATATTCAAAAAACTACCATTGAAAATTTAGTGGCTAATTTAAGCCCATTTATGATCCAAAAAGGTTTTGATATAAGCTCTGCCAAAAAACTTGCAAAAATAGCAGATTTATTAAGAGAAAGATCTAAAACATTAGTTGAAATGGTAAATTCAGCTACGTATTTTTATCAAGATTTTACTGAATTTAATGCAGTTGCAGCTAAAAAACATCTTAGACCTGTGGCAGAAATACCAATGCAATTATTGTATAAAAAACTACAAAGTTTAACTAATTGGGTAGCTACAGACATACATCAACAAATTCAAGATACCGCCAAAGAGCTAGAAATAGGTATGGGTAAAATAGGTATGCCATTCAGAGTAGCCATAACTGGGGCAGGGCAATCTCCTTCTATTGATATAACCGCAGAATTAATTGGTAAAGAAAAATGCCTAACCAGAATGCAATTGGCGTTAAAAACTATT
>CAZJWQ010000128.1:0-2747 GCA_964549645.1 uncultured Piscirickettsiaceae bacterium
GAAAAAAATAAATGGTAATGTTTTATTAAGAGGATTAAGAGCTGTTTCTGATTTTGAATATGAATTTCAATTAGCATCAATGAATAGAAAATTAGCACCTGAAATTGAGACTATGTTTATGACTCCTGCCGAGCAATATTCTTTTATCTCATCGAGCTTAGTACGTGAAATATCTTCTTTAGGCGGTGATGTTAGTGATTTTGTTAGCCCTTCTGTAGCACAATCTTTATTGACTGCTCACAAAAAACAAACTACAAAACAAAGCTCATAATGAAACATCTAACATGAAATTCCTAACCTTTATTTTTATACTCTTTATAAACAATTATGCTTTTGCTAACGCTAGTGTACATATTGCAGTAGCATCTAATTTTTTAGCAACTTTAAATGTAATAACTAAAGATTTTACCCAACAAACGGGTATTAAAGTAATTACCTCTAATGGGTCAACTGGCATGTTGTATGCTCAAATTAAAAGAGGAGCTCCTTATGATATATTTTTTTCCGCAGATAAAAAACGCCCGCTATTGTTAGAAGAACAAAATTTAATTGTAAAAAATAGCAGGTTTACCTATGCGATAGGTCGATTAGTGGTTTGGTCATTAGATGACAAGAAAGTTTCGCCCTACTTAGATTATTTAGATTTAAATAACCCTAACTTACATTTTATATCTATAGCTAACCCTAGAACATCTCCTTACGGTGCTGCATCTGTACAGGTATTAAAACGTTATGGGTTGTATAATGCTCTAAAAGCACAAAATAAAATTGCTTTAGGGCAAAATGTAGGGAGGGTTTTTCATCATGTTGCTACTGGTAATGCCCAATTAGGTTTCCTTGCTAAGTCTTATATGCTAAACCCAAACAAACCTATAAAAGGTAGTTATTTTGTGGTAGACCCAAGTTTACATAAAAAAATAATTCAACAAGCGGTAATTTTAAAGGGCAGAGATACTAAAGAGGTTAAACAGTTTATTGAGTTTTTTAATTCCGCTAAAGTACGCCAAATAATTAAAGATAGAGGCTATGACTTGCCAATATCAGGATCATAAATGTTAGAAAATTTTTTAAACTTAAATTTACAACCTTTATGGTTAACTATGCAAGTTGCTTTATACACCACAATCATCTTGATGTTAATAGGCACTCCATTAGCATTGTGGTTAGCTAACATTAAAGGTAAAAAAAAAGCAGTTTTTGAAGCCTTAGTAGCTTTACCGTTAATATTACCATCTACAGTATTAGGCTTTTACTTACTAGTGGTACTTAGCCCCAATGGCATTGTCGGAGAGTTTTGGGTATCTTTAGGTTTTGCACCCTTAACTTTTTCATTAACAGGCATAATTATAGGCTCTGTTATTTCATCATTACCCTTTACTGTGCAACCACTGATGAATGGTTTTGAACAACTTGGTAAACAACCTGCCCAAGTAGCATCAACTTTAAGAGCATCACCCATAGATAGTTTTTTTAGCGTCATTTTGCCTTTAACTCGTCGCCATTATATGGTGGCAGCTACTTTAACATTTGCCCATACTGTTGGTGAATTTGGGGTTATCTTAATGATAGGTGGTAACATACCTGGGGTTACACAAGTAGCGTCGATTGCAATTTATGACCATGTTGAAGCAATGGAATATAGCCAAGCTCATATGTTATCTGCAATAATGCTAATTATGAGTTTAATAATTTTAACTATTGTGTATGCTTTAAATAGGAAAATGACAAGATGAGTACACCATGAGTTTATCAGGGCATTTATTTTTAATTAAAGATGATTTTATTTTAAATACTGGTTACTTTGAATTTCCTACAACTGGAGTAACTGCCATTTTTGGTTTGTCGGGCAGTGGTAAAACTACTTTTTTAAGAGCTCTTGCAGGTTTTGAAAAAGAAACTATTGGTGAAGTTAATTTTTTAAATGAGAGTTGGTTAAAAAACAATATAAGCTTAGCTGTTCATAAACGCCAACTAGGATATGTATTTCAAGAAGCATGTTTATTTAAGCATTTAAATGTTAAACAAAACTTACAATATGGTTTAAAAAGAGCAGGCAATAATAAAATAATCAAGTTTGAACAAGCCATCAATTGGCTAGGGTTAACCGAATTATTAGATAGAAATGTAACCAATCTTTCAGGTGGAGAAAAACAACGAGTAGCAATAGCTAGAGCTTTATTATCGCAACCAAATATATTAATGATGGACGAACCTTTAGCTTCTTTAGATGGCTTTGCCAAACGACAAATAATACCCTATTTAGAAAAGCTAAGAGATGAACTTAAAATACCAATATTATATATATCTCACAGCGTAGAAGAAGTATCAAGGTTAGCCGATGTAGTAGCCTTTATGCAAAACGGTAAAATTAGTGCGGTTGAACCAATTGCTATAGCACTAAATAAAGAAAAAACACCACTTTATCAACCTAAAGACCCTAGTGCCGTATTATTAGCCACAATTAAAAAGCACGATATAGACTATGGGTTATCCAAACTATCATTAGGCAATAAACTTGGTAAAGCATATTTATATGTAGCGAAACAACAAAAAAACATTGGCGACAATATTAGAGTTACTATAAATGCTAGCCAAGTTAGCTTAGTAAAAGAACAGCCAACAATAAGTTCAATGCTAAACCATTTGCCAGTTATTATTGAAAAAATTGCACCTTTTAATGACTACAGCATGTTAATTAAATTACAGATTAAAGATACTAACTTATTTTTATTTGCACAAATAACTAA
>CAZJWQ010000128.1:2847-4275 GCA_964549645.1 uncultured Piscirickettsiaceae bacterium
ATATAAAACCACAATTAAAAGAACATGAAGCAGAAATTAAAAATGAACTACAAAGAAATAGAATAGAAACTGGTGATATAGCAGAAAAAAATCGTAAAGAACTCACCCAATCAATAGGTGGGTTTGAACAAAAATTAACCACAAATTTAAATCAAAAATTTAGCCAACTAAATCAACAACAAACGCAAGCCAATAAACAAGCTATTGAAAGTATAAAATATATTGAACAAACTATCGAAAAGCAATTAAAGCTTATTAGAGAAGACAATAATAAACAACTTAATGAAATGCGTCATACAGTAGATGAAAAACTACAAACTACTTTAGAAAAACGCTTAGGAGAATCTTTTAAACAAGTTAGTGAACGTTTAGAAAAAGTACATAAAGGCTTAGGAGAAATGCAAAATGTGGCTGCTGATGTTGGAGATTTAAAAAAAGTTTTATCAAATGTGAAAAATCGTGGCATTTTAGGAGAATATCAACTAGCCGCTATTTTAGAACAAATTCTTACCGTAGAACAATACTCTAAAAATGTAGCCACTAAAAAAGGTAGCCAAGCTAACGTAGAATTTGCTATTAAATTACCTGGCGCAGAAGCAGATAAAAACGTATGGATACCAATAGATTCTAAATTCCCAATGGAAGACTATAATCGTTTATTGGATGCTTTTGATACAGGCAATAAAATAGCTGTAGAAACAACACAAAAAGCATTAATAAAAACCATAGAAAAATTTGCTAAAGAAATTAGCGATAAATATATAGACCCACCACACACTACAGATTTTGCAATAATGTTTTTGCCTGTAGAAGGGTTATACGCCGAAGTACTAAGGCACCCACAGTTATTTGAAAAGCTGCAACACAAATATAAAATAACCATAACTGGTCCAACCACATTATCTGCCTTTTTAAGCAGCTTACAAATGGGCTTTAAGACACTGGCGGTACAAAAAAGAAGTAGCGAGGTTTGGGATGTTTTAAAAGCAGTAAAAACTGAATTTACTACTTTTAGCAGTGTATTTGAAAAAGTACAAAAACAATTAAATACTGCCACAAGTTCATTAGAAAATTTACGCACCACAAGAACCAATGTAATGGAGCGTAAACTAAAAGACGTAGAAGTTTTAAGTTTAACGCGAGTAGATAAAAATAAAGATTAAAACCTAAACCCTGCAAATGGTGCACACATCTGAGCTAAGCTATTAATTCGTATAGCAAATTTTACACTACCTCGCTAACTTCTGCCATTTAGCAAGCATTTTCTAACTTGCAGATAATTTTTTAAGGTGTAATAAAATAGAGCGTTTATTTATATTTTTTTCATTTTTTAAACGTAAATTAACTAAATTATTAAGATATTCCATTGCCTGTAAACAATCCTGATACATTGCTGAGGCTTGTTTATTAGTAAGCGAACAAAATTTA
>CAZJWQ010000129.1:0-4264 GCA_964549645.1 uncultured Piscirickettsiaceae bacterium
AAAGTGAACTCATGACTAAATTTATATTCGTTACAGGTGGCGTTGTATCTTCTTTAGGTAAAGGCATTGCCGCCGCGTCTTTAGGTTCTTTACTTGAAGCAAGAGGCTTAAAAGTAAGTATGCTTAAAATGGATCCTTACATAAATGTTGACCCTGGAACTATGAGCCCTTTACAACACGGAGAAGTTTTTGTAACTGATGATGGTGCTGAAACAGACCTTGATTTAGGGCATTATGAACGATTTGTACAAAGACACTTCACTAAATATAGTAGTTTTTCAACTGGTCAAGTTTATGAGCAAGTAATACGCAAGGAAAGAAGAGGAGATTATTTAGGTGGTACAGTACAAGTTATTCCACATATTACGGATGAAATAATTATCAGAATTAAACGTGCAGCAGGGGATGCTGATGTATCGTTGGTGGAAGTTGGTGGTACAGTTGGTGATATTGAATCCCTACCATTTTTAGAAGCAATTAGACAACTAGGTGCTGAAGTAGGGCGTGATAATGCGATTTTTATGCATCTAACTTTATTACCTTATATTGCAGCGGCAGGGGAGGTAAAAACTAAACCTACACAGCATTCTGTAAAAGAATTACGTTCTATTGGTATTCAACCTGATATTTTAATTTGTCGTTCAGAAAGACCCTTAGCTGATTCTGAAAAAAAGAAAATTTCTTTATTTACTAATGTTGAAGAAAAAGCGGTTATTAATTCATTAGATGCTAAAAGTATTTATCAAGTACCAAGAATGCTACATGAGCAAGGCTTAGATGAATTGGTTATTAATCGTTTTAGAATTAATGCTCCAGTAGCAGATTTATCTGACTGGGATGCGGTAGTAAAAGCCCAGCTTAACCCTGAAAAAACTGTTGATATTGCGATGGTGGGTAAATATGTAAATTTAACTGAAGCTTATAAATCTTTAAATGAAGCACTTATTCATGGCGGTATTCATCAAAAAACAAAAGTAAATATTCACTATATAGATTCTGAAGAGTTAGAAAAAACAGGTATAAACCTTATTAAAAATATGGATGCAATACTTGTTCCAGGTGGTTTTGGTGAAAGAGGAGTAGAAGGCAAGATATCTGCGATAAAATACGCCCGTGAAAATAAAGTGCCTTATTTAGGTATTTGCTTAGGCATGCAAATGGCAGTAGTAGAATATGCCAGGAATGTTGCTGGTTTAGATAATGCCCATAGTTCTGAGTTAAATATAAACACCCCTTACCCTGTAGTTGCTCTTATTACTGAATGGGCTGATGATAGCGGGAAAATAATACAAAGAGATGCTAATACAGATTTAGGCGGTACTATGCGTTTAGGTGCTCAAAATTGTAAATTAAATACCAACAGCCAGATTAAAGAAATTTATAAAAAAGATATTATTTGTGAAAGGCACAGGCATAGGTATGAAGTAAATGATGGCTTTGTTAAGCAACTTATTAAAGCAGGTTTAATTGTTTCTGGTCGTTCAGAAGATGGTAATTTAGTTGAAACCATTGAGCTTGCTGACCACCCTTGGTTTATTGCTTGTCAATTTCACCCAGAATTTACATCAACACCAAGAAAAGGACACCCTTTATTTAGTTCTTTTATAAATGCAGCTAATAAATATAAAGGACAAAAAACATGAAGTTATGTGGCTTTAATGTAGGAATAGATCAACCATTTTTTTTAATAGCAGGTCCTTGCGTTATAGAATCTGAACAGTTAGCTATAGATACAGCAGGGCAGTTAAAAGAGATGACTGCACAACTTGGTATTAATTTTATCTATAAATCATCTTATGATAAGGCAAATAGATCTTCAGCTAAAAGCTTTAGAGGTTTAGGTGTTGATGAAGGGTTACGTATTCTACAAAAAGTAAAAGATGAAATCGGAGTGCCTGTATTAACCGATGTACATGAAGATTCGCCATTAGATGAAGTATCTAGTGTAGTCGATGTAATGCAAACCCCAGCCTTTTTAGTTCGTCAAACTAACTTTATTCAAAATGTATGTTCTCAAGGTATTCCTGTTAATATTAAAAAAGGGCAGTTTCAAGCACCTTGGGATATGGATCAAGTAGTATTAAAAGCTCGAGAAGTAGGTAATGAACAGATTATGGTTTGTGATCGTGGAACTTCATTTGGTTATAATACATTAGTTTCTGATATGCGTGGCTTAGCTTCAATGAGAACAACAGGTTGCCCTGTAGTTTTTGATGCCACCCATTCAGTACAGCAACCAGGCGGTAATGGTACAACCTCTGGAGGGCAAAGGCAAATGGTACCTGTTTTGGCAAGAGCTGCAATTGGTGCAGGTGTAGCAGGGGTGTTTATGGAAACTCATCCAAACCCTGATAAAGCCTTGTCTGACGGCCCTAATATGTGGCCAATAGATAACTTAAAACCAATATTAGCAACCATGAAAATGCTTGATGATATTGTAAAGTCACAAGGGTTTATTGAACAAATTTAATATAAATGACATATAAGCATAATATAATACAATAAAATTTTAATGAAATAGGAAAATAGCATGTCGCTAATTAAAGATATAAAATCTCGTCAAGTAATAGATTCAAGAGGAAACCCAACAGTAGAAGCAGATGTAACTTTAGAAGATGGTTCATTTGGTCGTGGAATTTCACCATCAGGAGCATCAACAGGTTCTCGTGAAGCAATAGAATTAAGAGATGGTGATAATTCAGTATATGGTGGTAAAGGTGTTTTAAAAGCTGTTGCTAATATTAATGGAGAAATAAAAAATTCTTTAATTGGTAAAGATGCTACAAATCAAGAAGCTATAGATAAGATAATGATTGATTTAGATGGTACAGATAACAAAGCTCGTTTAGGTGCAAATGCAATACTTGCTGTATCTATTGCCACAGCTCAAGCAGCAGCACAATCAAAAGGTTTACCTTTATACGCTTATTTAAAAACCGATGATTATAAAATGCCAGTACCAATGATGAATATTATCAATGGTGGGGAACATGCTGATAACTCTGTAGATTTCCAAGAATTTATGATTATGCCTGTAGGAGCTCCGTCAATTGCCGAAGCCATTCGTTATGGTTCTGAGGTTTTTCATACTCTTAAAAAAGTATTAGCTGATAAAGGTTATAACACTGCGGTTGGTGATGAAGGTGGGTTTGCACCTGATTTAAAATCAAACGAAGAAGCAATAACCGTAATTTTAGAAGCCATTGAAAAAGCAGGTTATAAAGCTGGTAAAGACATAATGATTGCAATGGATACAGCATCTTCAGAATTATATAAAGATGGTAAATATCACCTTAAATCTGAAAATAAAGTATTAAGTTCAAAAGAGTTGGTTGATTTGTTTTCTGAATGGGTAGACAAATATCCAATTATTTCAATTGAAGATGGTTTAGATGAGTCTGATTGGGATGGTTTTAAATACCAAACTGAAAAAGATGGGCATAGATTACAAATAGTTGGTGATGATTTATTTGTAACTAACCCTAAAATCTTAAAAGAAGGTATTGATAAAGGCATTGCTAATTCTATTTTAATTAAAATAAACCAAATTGGTACTTTAACAGAAACTTTTGCGGCAATTAAAATGGCAAAAGAAGCTGGTTATACTGCTGTTATATCGCATAGATCAGGAGAAACAGAAGACACTGTTATTGCTGATATTGCTGTAGCAACTGGGGTAGGGCAAATAAAAACTGGTTCATTATCACGTACTGATCGTATTGCTAAATATAACCAGTTATTACGCATAGAAGAAGCTTTAGGGCAACAAGCGGTTTACCCTGGAAATGATGCGTTTTATAATATTAGAGACCTTTGCACGAGTTAGTCACGAGAGTAAAATGAGCTAGAATTTTGCAGATTTTAGTCAAAAAATAAGCTTAATAGCTAGCTATTGAGCGTTTTTTTGGCTGAAAGATGCGTAATTATAGCCATTTTAATCCGTGAATAACCTCGTGCAAAGGTCTCATTAAATAAATATTAATCAAATCTCTGCATAGTTATCTTTGGTCCGCTATGCAGAGATTTGAGTCTTAGGTTGTTTATGAAAATTATATTTGCTCTGTTAGGTTTTATTATTTTTATACTATTAATTCGTTTATTATCTTCTGATGGTGGCATTAGTGAGTATGCTACTATAAATGAAAGGTTGTTAATTCTTCAAGAAAAAAATCAACAATTAGTAGTTAATAATAACCAGCTTAAAAAAGAAGTCATTGAGTTACAAACAGGCACAAAAATAATAGAAACAATTGCTAGACAAAAA
>CAZJWQ010000130.1:0-4234 GCA_964549645.1 uncultured Piscirickettsiaceae bacterium
CATGAGTTGCTTCTAAAAATGCAATTCTTTTTTCTAATGGAGGATGAGACATAAACAACTTACCAAAACTAGACTTTTTAGCTGAAATGCCAAACGCTGCCATTTGATCAGGTAATTCACCAGGTTGCATGGTTTGTAAACGACGTAAAGCGGCTATCATATCTTTTTTGCTTGATAGGTAAGCACCGCCATTATCAGCATGAAATTCACGTTTGCGTGAGAACCACATAGAGATAATACTAGCTAGAATGCCAAATAATATTTGTGCAGCTATATCGACAATAATAAAAGTAATACTATGCCCTGAACTTTCATTTTTAAGCACTACTCTATCAACTACCCAAGCAACTATTTTGGCAAAGAAAATAACAAAAGTATTTAATATGCCTTGTAATAATGCCATAGTGATCATGTCGCCATTAGCTATATGTGCTACTTCATGCCCAAGTACAGCTTCTACTTCATTTTGACGCATGTGCTGTAATAGCCCTGTAGACACTGCAACTAAAGCTGAATTTTTTCTCATTCCTGTAGCAAATGCATTAGGCTGTGGTGAGTTATAAATTGCTACTTCTGGAGTTTTAATGCCTGCTTTTGCTGACTGGCGCGCAACTGTGTCTAATAACCATTTTTCGTCTGCATTACGAGGGTTAGTTATAACTTTTGCTCCTGTAGATTTTTTTGCAATCCATTTAGACATAGCTAAAGATATAAATGAACCTGCAAAACCAAAAACTAGTGCAAAGGCAAATAAATTGCCTAAATTTAAAGCAGTTCCTTCCATTATTCTGCCGACACCCAATAGGTTTAGGGTAAGCATAGCAACGGCCATAACAGCAAAGTTAGTCAGTAAAAATAAGCCCATCCTTTTCATTTTTTGTTCCTCTGTAAATAAAAGTTTTATTAATGGTTAATATAAAGGTTTTTTATGATATTTCAAGGGTTACAACTATTATTTTTGTAATTTTTCTTAAGGGCATCTCTATAAATAGCAATGTGATTTAGGGAATGCAGAAAAAAGTACTATTTTATGCGTTTCATAAATTATGTTTCTATTTTTAGAGCTGCCCTTAAAATTGTATTGATTTGTGCGGGGTTGGCTTGCCCTTTTGAAGCTTTCATTATTTGCCCAACAAAGAACCCAAGCATCTTTTGTTGACCAGCTTGGTATGCTTCTACTTGTGTTGGGTGATTGGTAATAACTTCATTTACAAGCTCTTCAATTGCAGAAGTATCGGTTATTTGTTGTAAACCTTTGGCACTAATAATATCTAATGCAGAACCTTCTCCTTGCCACATAGCTTCAAAAACTTGTTTGGCTATTTTGCCCGATATTGTATTGTCAATGATTTTGTTTAACAAGCCAGCTAAATCTGTAGCTGTTACAGGTGAGTCTTCAATATTTATATTGTGTTGATTTAATGATTTTGATAACTCACCCATTAGCCAGTTGGCACTTAATTTAGCATTTTTAGTTTGTTGTACTAATTTTTCAAAATATACGGCAGTTTGTCTAGAGCTGGTTAAAAATTTTGCATCATAATCTGATAGCCCAAATTCAGCTAAGTAACGAGTATGTTTGTCGGTAGCTAATTCTGGCATAGTTGCTTTTACTAGAGATATATCTGCATCGGTTATAATTATTGGTAGCAGGTCTGGGCAAGGGAAATAACGGTAGTCATTAGCTTCTTCTTTGGCTCGCATGGAGCGAGTTTCATTTTTTTCGGCATCATATAATCTAGTTTCTTGTACAATTGTGCCACCAGATTCTAAAATTTCTATTTGCCTATCAACTTCAATATTAATAGCTTGTTCAATAAATTTAAAAGAGTTAAGGTTTTTTATTTCGGCACGAGTTCCTAGTGGCATGCCTGTTTTACGCACAGATACATTAGAGTCAACTCTAAAAGAACCTTCTTGCATATTTCCATCACAAATGCCTAAATATTGTACTAATTCGTGCATTTTTTTAGCATAGGCAACGGCTTCTTTAGCACTACGCATATCAGGTTCAGAAACTATTTCTAATAATGGAGTGCCTGCTCTATTTAAGTCTATACCTGTTTGTCCTTCAATAATGCCATGTATTGACTTACCTGCATCTTCTTCTAAATGAGCTCTGGTTACACCTATTTTTTTAATCTGCCCATCTATTTCTATTTCTACTATGCCGCCAGTATCTACTATAGGGTAGCTAAATTGTGAAGTTTGATAACCTTTTGGAGAATCTGGGTAAAAATAGTTTTTACGATCAAAAACTGACCTTTTACCTATAGTCGCCCCAATTGCTAGCCCAAGTTTAATTGCCATAGGAATAACTGCTTTATTTAATACAGGTAGTTGCCCTGGCATACCTAAGTCTAATAAATTAGCTTGGGTGTTAGGTTTTGCTCCGTAAGCAGTTGATGAACCTGAAAATATTTTTGTTTTGGTGGCTAGTTGTGCATGTATTTCTAAGCCTATTACTATTTCCCAAGTCATTATTTATATGCCTTTGGCATTTGTTTATGCCAATTAGTTGTTTGTTGATACTGATGTGCAAGGTTTAATAATTTTGCTTCACTATGATAGTTACCAATTAAGTGTAGCCCAACAGGTAAACCATTTACTTCGCCAGCAGGTATTGACATAGCAGGCATGCCTGCTAAATTTACTGGTATGGTATATAAATCTGCTAAGTACATGCTTATAGGGTCGTTAGATTTTTCACCAATTTTAAATGCAGTAGTAGGGGCTACAGGTCCAGCAATTATGTCACATTGTTCAAAAGCCCTACTAAAATCATCGCGAACAATTCTACGTATTTTTTGTGCTTTTAAATAATAGGCATCGTAATAGCCTGCTGATAATGCGTAAGAACCTACCATTATTCTACGTTTTACTTCTGCGCCAAAGCCTTCGCTACGAGAACGTTTATATAGGTCTTCTAAATCAATAGGGTTTTTACAACGGTATCCGTAACGAACGCCATCAAATCTTGATAGGTTGGAAGATGCTTCGGCAGGGGCTAGAATGTAATAAGCAGGTACGGCTAACTTTGTGTTTGGTAGGCTAACTTCAACAATTTCAGCACCTTGGTTTTTTAGTTCTGCAATAGCATTATGGATGATCTTTGCTACATTGCTATCTAAGCCTTCTTCAAAATATTCTTGTGGAATACCTATTTTTAAACCTTTAATAGATTGGTTTAATTGTGCTGTAAAATTTTGTTTGTTTAGTTCTGAACTAGTAGAGTCTTTTTTATCAAAACCTGCCATAGCATCAAGCATCCATGCACTATCTTCGGCACTTTTTGTCATAGGCCCAGCTTGGTCAAAGCTCGATGCATAGGCTATCATTCCGTAACGAGAGACACTGCCATAAGTTGGTTTAATGCCTGTAATGCCGCAAAATGAAGCTGGTTGGCGAATTGACCCACCTGTATCAGTGCCTGTAGCCAATGGGGCAAGCCCTGCCGCAATTACCGCAGCCGCTCCACCTGAAGATCCACCTGGTACTGTATTTAAATCCCATGGGTTTTTGGTAGCACCGTAATAGCTGTTTTCGGTAGATGAGCCCATCGCAAATTCATCCATGTTAGTTTTACCTAAGATGGGCATGTTTAGTCGTTTTAATTTTTCTACTACTGTTGCATCATAAGGGGCAATAAAATTACTAAGCATTTTTGAGCCACAAGTTGTTTTTACGCCATCAATACAAAAAATATCTTTATGGGCAATAGGTATACCTGTTAATAAACTACCTTTGCCTTCATCTAGTATTTTGTCAGCTTGTTTTGCCATCTCAATGGCAAGTTCTGGGGTTACTGTGATAAAGGCGTTTATTTTTGTGTCAAATTTAGCAATTCTGTCTAAATAATATTGAGTAAGCTCAACACTGGTTAGGCTTCTATTTTTTAGTTGTTTACTAATTTCTTGTATGGATAAGTTGTGCATTAATCAATTACCTGTGGAACTAAATATAAGTTACTGGTGGTTGCCGGAGCAATTTTTTGGTATTTAGCATGAAGATCTAATTCGGTAATTATATCTTCACGTAATCTTTGTACTTGTTCTAAAGGGTTAGACATAGGTTTTATATTTTTAGTATCAATATTTTCTATTTGTTCAAATAAATCTAAAATATTACTTAATTGGGTAGCTACATGTGTGCTTTCTGCATCATCAAGATTTAATGCAGATAAATTAGCAATTATTTGTACTTCTTTTTTATCTAAAGACACTTTATTTTCCTT
>CAZJWQ010000131.1:0-4233 GCA_964549645.1 uncultured Piscirickettsiaceae bacterium
ATTAGTTCAAGTTGATATCAGAATGGAATAATTGACTGTTTAAAGCTAATGATTGGTAGTCTATTTTTACCCCAATTCTTTATTCGGCTGTATTTTTTTTAGATTAACCCGTCATGTTTTAATATAGATACTCAATAGGAAACAGGCGATCTAAAAATATCCCTGTTAAAGTCATAAAAACAAAAATTATAATAAAAACAATTAATAGCGATCGAGCATGTTTATTGTCTATAAACTTTTCTTTCCAGTTTTCATTTTTTACTGCCCCCCATATTAGGGCTATAAAAAGAATTAAAGCTGCTAGTTGTAAAATTATAGCAAGGGTAGTGTTCATAAGTTTTTAGTTAGGGGTTTAGTTAGGATTTTAGTTAATATTTTATAATATATTTTAGTTAAATTTTCTAAGTCATTTACACTAACTTTTTCATCAATTTGGTGGATAGTTGCATTTAAAGGCCCTAATTCTATAACTTGACAGCCTGTTTTTGCAATAAATCTGCCATCAGATGTTCCGCCAGCGGTGGATAATTTAGTTTTATAACCCATTTGCTCTTCAATAGCTTCACTAGCAAATTTTATTAACTCACCTTTAGCTGAAGTAATAAAAGGGTCGCCAGAGTGTTGCCAGTCTATTTTATAATTTAAGTTGTGTTTGTTTAATATTTCTAACACGCTATTAACTAATGTTTGTTTGGTATTTTCTGTAGAAAACCTAAAGTTAAGTAAAACTATACAGTCATTAGGGATAACATTGGTAGCACCAGTGCCAGAATTAATATTAGAAATTTGTAGTGAAGTTGGTGGGAAATACTCATTACCGTTATCCCAAACCTTAGCTATAAGTTCATTTAAAGCTGGTATTGCAGTATGGATAGGGTTTTTTGCTAATTCAGGATAAGCAATATGCCCTTGTTTACCAATAATAGTTAAGGTTGCAGAAAGAGAGCCACGGCGACCATTTTTAATAGAATCACCTAGTTTTTTGTCACTAGATGGTTCACCAACTAAACAGTATGCAAATTTTTCACCACGTTTTTCTAAAGCTTCAATAACTTTTACAGTTCCGTTATGAGCAGGGCCTTCTTCATCACTAGTTATTAAAAAACCAATAGAGCCTTCATGATTTGGATAATTTGCAACAAATTGCTTAACAGCAACCATAAAACAGGCAATAGAGCTTTTCATATCTGCTGTGCCACGCCCATATAGCATATTGTTGTTGTCAATGTAAGCTGAAAATGGTGGGTGTGTCCATTGGTTGGCGTCACCTGTCGGCACTACATCTGTATGACCAGCAAATACCAAAAAAGGTGATTTAGTACCTTTTCTTGCCCATAAATTAGTAACTTCAGCAAATGGCATGTTTTCAATATTAAAATCTAACTTCTGTAAATAGCTAGCAATTATTTTTTGGCAGCCATTATCATCAGGTGTAATAGATTTAATTTTAATTAATTGTTGAGCTAATTCAATGGTTTCAGACATTATTAACCACTTCATCATATACTTTTTGGTTAAAACCAAAATATATGTTATTTTTAGTAACCAATACTGGTCTTTTAATTAAAGTTGGGTTATTAGCAATACATTTTAAGCATGGGTCATTTAATAAATTATCTCTTTCTTCTGTAGTAAGTTTTTGCCAAGCTGCACTACGTTGGCTAATAACATCTGTAATGCTTACTTTTTTTAACCAATCTTCTAAGTAATTGGTAGAAAAATTATCTTTACGGAAATCTATATATTCAAATTCAACATTAGCATCATTTAGTGTTTTTTTAGCTTTTGTTACTCTATCGCAATTACTAATTCCAAATAATTGTATCAATTAAATATCCCTCAATAAGGCATTAATACCTACTTTACCAAGAGTTTTAGCATCTACCTTTTTAACAATAACAGCACAATATAAGCTATAAGAACCATCTTTAGAAGGTAAGTTGCCAGAAACTACTACCGAACCAGCTGGTACTCTTCCATAATGTATTTCACCTGTTTCACGGTCATAAATTTTGGTTGATTGCCCAATATAAACGCCCATAGATATTACAGAGCCTTCTTCGACAATAACGCCCTCAACAACTTCAGATCTTGCACCGATAAAACAGTTATCTTCGATGATAGTTGGTGAAGCTTGTAGTGGTTCAAGTACGCCACCAATGCCAACGCCACCAGATATATGAACATTTTTACCTATTTGAGCACAAGAACCAACGGTTGCCCAAGTATCAACCATAACGCCAGTATCAACATAAGCCCCAATGTTTACATAAGAAGGCATTAAAACTGTGCTAGATGCAATATAAGAACCTCGACGAGCCATAGCAGGGGGGGCAACACGAATACCTGCCTTTTCAAAATCTGCCTGTGACCAACCTGTAAATTTTGATGGAACTTTATCAAAATAACTAGTTTCAGAAGATTCATATAGTTTATTGTTTTCAGTTCTAAAAGAAAGTAAAACCGCTTTTTTAAGCCATTCATTTACTTTCCAATCGCCAACCCCGCGTTGTTCAGCAACACGCATTTTACCTGTGTCAAGCAACATAATAGCTTCATTTATAGCTTCTTTAATTTCAGCAGATGCATTGCTAGGGTTAATTTCTGCTCTATTTTCAAAAGCAGTTTCAATAACTGTTTGTAAGTCGGTTGTCATTTGTTTTATTTAGCCTATATTTTAGAATTTGTTAAATTATAGCAGGGAAAGATCAGATCTAGGTACTACTTTTTAAACTTTGCAACCAATATCCCATATAACATAACCGTAATTATTGGGAATAATGAAGCAAAAGCAATTAATCCAAAACCATCAATTAATGGGTCTCTACCTTCTATATTGGTAGCCAACCCTATACCTAATGCGGCAACTAAAGGTACTGTGATAGTAGAAGTTGTAACTGCCCCACTATCATAAGCTATAGCTATTATATTTTTTGGTGCTACAAATGTAAGTGCTATTACCACTAAATAACCTGCAATAATATAGTAGTGAATTTGCCCTCCCTCTACAATTCTAAATGAACCTAAGGCTATCCCAAAAGCAACCCCAAAAGCTACAAATAACCTTAGGGTTAAATTGTTAATTTTACCTTGGCTTATTTTTTTAGCTTTACTTGCTACTGCCATTAATGCAGGTTCTGCCATAGTTGTTGAGAAACCTATCGCAAATGCGAATATATAAATTACCCAAACATTACCCGCTTGAGTTAGCTGAAATGCCATAGATTCGCCTAAAGCAAATAAACCCATTTCTAGCCCTAAAATAAAAGCGTATAAACCAAAAACTATAAATACAAAGCCTATTAGTATTGACTTAGCATCGGCAAAACTCTTTTTTAAAATTACATACTGAAAGAAAAATAAAATGACTAAAATTGGTAATACATCTTTTACAACATTCAACAAACCTAGTGTAACTGATAGTACAGTTACTTGTGCAACCTCTGAAACTTTAGCTTCTATAACTATTTCTGCCATTTCTTTAGCATCTACTAGGTTATAAACTACTATGCCGTAAATTTGTACAGTAATCATCGGGATTAAGGCTGCGAAAGCAATTAAGCCAAAACCATCTAATAAAGGGTTTCTACCTTTTATGGCTGTTGCTAAGCCTATTCCTAAAGCAGCCATAAGTGGTACATTTACGGTCGATGTAGTAACTCCGCCTAAATCATAAGCTAAACCAATTATCTCTACAGGGGCAAAAAATGTAACTGTTACTACTATAAAGTACCCTGCAATAATGTAGTAATGAATAGGGTGGCCTTTAATTATACGAAACACCCCTAAAGATATAGCAAAACCAACGGATAAAGCTACTATGTAGCGTAAAGTAGTGGCATCTATCCTACCCTCACTTATAGTAGCTGCTTTATGGGCAATAACATTTAAAGCCGGTTCGGCAATGGTTGCACCAAAACCTATCGCAAAAGCAAAAATTACAATCCAAATGGTTGACCCAGATTTAGCAAATTCAGTAGCTAAAATTTCTCCTGCTGGAAAAATACCTCTATCAAGACCATGTAAAAAAACGGCTAAACCAACCCCAACAACTATCATACCTATAGTAGTTGCCATCCAATACTCTGGAATAGATTGTAAAATTACTAATTGAAAGAATAGTATTACCACTACTACGGGGGTTAAATCCCTAAAAGACTCTTTTAATGCTCCTTTAATAGATTTAAAAAAATGTCTGTATATCATTGAGTGTTTTGCCTAAAAATAATTTAT
>CAZJWQ010000132.1:0-4185 GCA_964549645.1 uncultured Piscirickettsiaceae bacterium
AAAAAATGAGTGTATATTTTACTTAGCAATAGTATTTGATAATACAGGCTCAACTTCTTTATGTGGGCGTGCAATAATGTGTGCTGCTATCAGCCCATCACCTACACGTTCACAAGCATCTGCTCCTGCACGTACTGCTGCATTTACTGCACCAGTTTCACCACGAACTAAGATAGTTACATAACCACCACCAACAAATTCACGACCAATTAAACGTACTTCTGCCGCTTTAGTCATCGCATCAGCTGCTTCTATAGCTGGTACTAAACCACGTGTTTCTATCATTCCTAATGCAATTCCGTAATTGTCATTTGCCATTTTACTTTCTCCGTTAATTTTATTAAATTTTAAATTGAGACCTCTGCATAATTTATGACTAGCTAAAAATTATAACTATTTTAACCCGTCATTGAGTTATACAAAGGTGTTAAATTATTTGCTTTCTAAAATAGGCTCAACTTCTTTATGTGGGCGCGCAATAATGTGTGCCGCTATCAACCCATCACCTACACGTTCACAAGCATCAGCCCCTGCACGTACTGCTGCATTTACTGCACCAGTTTCACCACGAACTAAGATAGTTACATAACCACCACCAACAAACTCACGACCAATTAAACGTACTTCTGCCGCTTTAGTCATCGCATCAGCTGCTTCTATAGCTGGTACTAAACCACGTGTTTCTATCATTCCTAATGCAATTCCGTAATTGTCATTTGCCATTTTACTTCTCCTAAACTAATGTAATTTTAATATAATTATTTATTGTGTAGTACCCTAATCTCCGAGTAGAGATTGAATATATAGTGCTAGCCCTTGTTTGCTAGGTATTTGTAAAAAATCTTAGCTTAACCCATAGGTTAAGCGGGCATTTTTTGTGAATGCCTAGCGAATAAGGGCTGGTGCTAGATGCCAATTCTCTATTCGGGGATTAGGGTAGTCGCTTCCCAGTTATCAATTATGCCGCCTATAGTAAGGTCGGTTAAAACATTATAGTCGCCTGCTGCATAACGAGCGGCTGAACCACTTGTTACAAAAACCCAATCGCCTTCATTACAACCCACAGGGTCAACAGCAACTGCTCTACCACCGCTATCATCTATTAGCACTCGTAAACTAATATGTTGTAACCCATTTATTCGGCGAGTACAGACTAAAGCTGACTCAACTCGACAAATATTCATTATTGCGTGGTCTCTTCAGGTGTCCAATGATCAATTATACCAACTATGGTTAAATCACTAGGGTAACTTTTGCTACCTGCCGCTTCACGAGCTGCCGCACTACCTACACACAGTACCCAGTCTCCTACTGTACAGCCAACATTATCAACTGCAACCAATAAAGAGCTACCATCACGTACTACTTGTAAGTTTTTATGTTCAAATTCTGGAATACGATTGGTAGAAACTAATGGACGCTCTACTTGACAAATTTTCATTAATGCCCCTTTTGTTCTATATTAAGGAGACACTGAATAACTGATTGAAATTCTGCGTGGACTTCTAGCCCATCAATTCTAGGCATGTATTGCAGGCAATAGCTAGCTATTGTCAAAATACATAACGACGAAGTGATGGGCTAGAAGCCACGCCCTACGGGGCTTAGCCAAGTTTACATCCTCTGCGTTATCATTTCTTACAATAACTAGTTATTATTGCGAAATGATGCCTTGATGATGAAAACTTGGCGTTGCCAGAATTTTAATCAGTTATTCAGCGTCTCCTTAACAGAACTTGTTAAAATTTCTATTGGGCTGTTAGCATTACAGTCTCTTATTACTTGTAAAGTATGTAACATACCAGTTTCTACTAATTTTGCATAACGGCTATTTAATGCTGTTGTTACCCTTTGGCAGTGTTCAATAGCTCGCTTGCGAGCACCAGGCACCTGCCCATGATAATCATAACGAACTACTATAGGGACAGGTAAACCATGGGCAAGATTTAGTTGCGTAAATATTTTTATACCTACATCAAGGTGTGGTGTAGCTTCTTCAACTGTATCTAAATAAGAAAAATAGGTTAAATTACGTAATTGTATTTCTTCAAAGCCTATGCCTGCACCTATAAAGCGTTCGGCATGCCCTATATCTTCATAATGGTTGCCATAAAAATTATTTACATAATCAATTTGTGAAATATTATTAATAATTAGTTTAGTTATAAAACGAGCCATGCCTGCCGCAACATTATTAGTTAATGAGCAAACTTTATTATGAATATATTCTGTAGCTTCTACTTCGTGCATAGCTATAGTCTCTTTATACACTTTGCCTGCGTCAATACAACGGTTAAGGTCTATTTTTCCTTGGGCATCAGGTACATGTACACAAATTTCATCGGTTGCTGTGTCTAAGCCAATTAATAATATATCTATAGATGCATTACCACTAAAACTATTTTGTATGGCTTCTTGAAATGCATACAATTTATTCAAACCTTCTTGAGCCGCCAGAGCTGTGTCTGAGCCATGAGCAGCACAACCTTGGGTTGCAGAATCTACAGAGCTGTAATGATATACTACGCTCTTTAAATATTTAGTTGGCATGTCTGCTCTATTAGGGTTAGCTTCTCTAAAGCGTAGCATTTCTACTTTAACCCATTTTTGAATGCTATCTTCAACATCAAACATAGCCCCTGCATAAGATTTACGACGCACCGCTCTATAAGGCAAACGTAATACATAACGAATTACATGAGCTAACCTACCATCTGCACAAGGTGAAACATCTAAGGTATGAAAGCCACAATCTTGTAAAAATATTTGAAATTCATCTTTTTGTTTATCAGAAGCTATTGGAGTATTTATAAAAAAATCATCACAAAAACGCTTATAAGTTTCAAATAAGCACCATGCAAATAAACGACGCATGTCTAATTTTTCAACCCAAGCATCAGCCAAAATTTCAGTTGGGATATTAAACCCTAGTTGTTTTAAGGCAAGCTCTTGAGCCTTTTCTTCAAAATTAGCCGTATATTGCAATGCAGAAAGTTGTTTAAGAGTGGGAATAATTGCATCAAAAGATTCTTTTATACCTTTCTCATAATTAAACAACATTTCATTTTCAAATTTATTTGAAAGTGGATGCATATTGCTACTCGTAGCAATAGAACTTACTATAGCCCTATTCACAACACTTTTGCTAGGAGCTGTTTTAGTTACATGCACACTAGTTTGTACCGAAGTATTAGGTGTAGGCCAAGCCAAAGAGCGTTTATTATTACGATTAAACATTATTTATTTATCCCCTAGCCCCACCAGAATAAGTAATAAGAGATGCTTCAAGGGCATTACCACCTGCGCCAGTAACTTTACTTACCGGAATTTTTAACTCTTCATTTCTTTTAATTGGTAATTCCATCATTGCAGATGAACCTTTACGAGTAGGATTACGCCTAGTTGCAGACCTGCCTTCTGTGCCTGTTACTAAATCTCCACGATCCCAGTCATCTCCAGTTATTTTAGAACCTGCATTCATGCCTTCGCCACTAATTCGTGATTTAGGTCTGCCATTAATATTCTGAACAGTTTCTGGGGCAACACTTTGTACTGCTTTTGATTGAGATTTATGTCCAAAACGAAAATCATCTGTACCTGTAACTACTCCTTCTGCCATGCCAAAAGAGCCTGTTATATTTTCTTGTTGTTTATTTGTAGCATTATCTACAGGTTCTACAATTTTTGGTGATACTCTTGTAGTCTCTGGAACACTAAACTTACCCCAAGGAGCATCTTTACCTAGTAATTGAGAACCAAGTGATTGTGGAAAATCAGCACTACCTGGGGCAGACGCCATAGTAGAACAAGCATCAGAAAACTGATCTGCACCAACATATGGAGTTCCTGTAAGAGATTCACAACTACCTTTATCAGCACCAGTTAAATGCCCGCCAATACCTGGCTGTTGCCCTGTCATTACAGCACCAGCAATATTTTCTTTTGGTTCTGTACGAGCTATTGCAACAGCAGTTTCTTCGGTTTTACAATAGCTAAACAATTGTTCTGCCCCTGAATAACCAGTTCCTGTAATAGCTTTACATGTACCAGGCTCATTGCCAGTAACATTATTAGAACGCCCAGTCATAGAGCCTGTAACTGCGTTATCTTTGCTGGCTACTTGAGGAACTGGATTAGAAGGTTGTTGTTTATTTATAGGTTTATTATTTATAGGGTTGTTATTTA
>CAZJWQ010000133.1:0-4185 GCA_964549645.1 uncultured Piscirickettsiaceae bacterium
CAGGAACCTGCTTCATTGCAGCGGCATGAATTACATAATCAACGCCTTCCATCGCTTCTAAAGTACGAGATTCATCTCGTACATCACCAATAAAATAACGCATACAAGGGTCATTAAATACCTGTTGCATTTCGAACTGTTTTAATTCATCTCTCGAAAATATGATTATTTTTTTGGTTTAAATTTTTCTAAAATGATTTGGGTATATTTTTTTCCAAACGAACCTGTTCCGCCTGTTATTAAGATTGTTTTATTGTTAAACATAAAATATTTACACTACCTTTAGGGTATTAAGTTCATTATCTGTTCTACAGCATGATTTTCAGGGTCTAATTCTTTTATTTTGTTAACTATTTCAATAGCTTCATTTGGTTGCCCATTATTAATTAATAACTTAGCTAATTTTATCCAAGTGCTTATATCTTTGTCATAAAACTGCAAATAATGCGTGTACACTTTAAGAGCTCCTTGAGCGTCTCCTGTAATATGTAATACATCTGCATAAGCAACGTAGTATTCATCAGAGTAATTAACTAATACCTCTAAAGCATCTAAAGCACTAGTATAGTTTTTTTGGGTTAAAGTTATGCTAACAATTCTTTGTAAGCCATTCATTAGCAGTTTGTCGTCAGTTAATTTTAAGTATTCTTCTATAGCTTCATTGGGCATATCTTTTAGTTCGTATAAATAGCCTAAACCAATTTTATATAAATTATCGGCATTTTCATGATCTTTTTCTACTATATAGTTTATAAACGACTCTAAGTCATTTATTTTTTTCTCTTCAAAATATTTTTGAATACGAACAAAGGAATTTATCATGCTGATGCTTTGAGAGTGTAGCTGTTTTTTTAACTTAGTCTCAGTTTGTTTTAGTTCTTGTTGGTGGCTATTTAATAATGATGTAATAGCTGCTTGGTGCTCTTGGGGTATGTCTGCCAATCTCAGTTTATTTAGATTTAACCATACTGCTGGGCGACCTGCTTCATTATATAAATGCCAGTTGTTGATTAATTTAACAAGTTTGTTAATACCTTTAGTTTCATCTATACGGTGATTTAACTTAGTTATACCCGTTTCAATTGATTTTTGTAGTGCTGTTGATGCATTTATTAAAGCGGTAAAATAATTAATAAATGATGCCTTAGTTTCATCTTTAGTCATATTTTCTTGCTTAACACTAGGGTCCATAAAATCTTTATATGAGCTGGTAGAATAATCAAAAATAAATTGAGCATGCTCACCCATTATTTTAGTTAATTTTTGATGAATGTTTATCATCTTACTGGTTAGTTTGTTAGTTTGTTCTGGGTTAATAAAAAGTTGTAAGGCTATTTTTTTACCTTTATTTGCTGATTTTGTAGTTTTTTCACAGATATTTCTTATTTCTTGGCAAGAAATTTTAGAACTTTTTAAATGTTTTTTATAACTATTAAGTTTAAATTGCAAATGAGTTCTAATTTTAGCTATAGCTTGACATTTATCTTGTTCTGGTATAATAATTTTTTTAGCAGAGCAATAGTCAAGATGGTTCATCTTGGCAGTTTCTTTACTTAGGGTATATAATTTAGTTGCAGGATTGTTGTTAATAATATACTTAAGAATAGCTTCCATGGATTCATGTGCAGAGGCAAAATTATGGTTGGTTTCGGCAATCCTTCCTGAGTAGGTAACTAATTTATTGATGTTTTTATCGATATGTTTGCCTACTTGAGCTTCTTTACTGCTGGATTCATGGCTTGCCCCGTCTTTGCTAAAACAAAAGTCAACACCTGAAAAAATAATTTGCTTTGCTCCTAAAAAATAAGCAACTCCAACCATTGCATTGGTTACAGTAGGCCCGTATGTTATTAGGTTATGTTGTTGACGGCACTTAGCATCATCCCAAGGCAAACGCGACCCCAAATAAGCTCTTAACCCAGTCCATTCAGCTAGTAGCTTAGTATAAGCATTGTTTGAATGTATTAGAATAGATTGATCATCATTAAGTAAAATAGATTTGCCGTTATCATAGCTTGCATGAAATGGGTCAATAGTTACAAAAAAATCAACTTTAATTTGTTCTTGTTTAAGACGTTCAGCTATTCTAGCTGCTGCAAAAATAACTAATTTATCTTGGTTTTCTTTAACCCAGTTAATATTTTCATCAAGAGTTGGCCCGCCACCTAAAACAATAGCCGTTAAGCCTTTTAGTAAGCCTTGTATTTTTTTGAGAGGTATTTGGTTAAATGAAATATTATGTAGATGGTTATCAACAAATATATTATTAGTCCTATGTCCTGCTTCATTAGAACCGAAAACATTAAACTTATCTAAAATTATATCCCATATATTGTCGTAATACTCTGAAACAGAATCAATAATAGTTAAAGATTTTAACAGTGTATATCTGCTGTAAGCTATGTAGTCTATATACTTATCTTTAAAGGTATCAAAAGCAGTATCTATGGGTAATATATTTATTAGGTTTTTATTAACAGTAATGTTTTTTTCTATATATTTAATCATAGATTCTGTTTCAAATATAATGTACTGCCTGCCATTATCTTGTTGATATTTTTGTAAGTAATTAATTAGCAACCCTGAATCTGAACCTACAATAATAAATAAAGTATTTTTATGCTCTAAATACTCATTAAATACTTTATGAAAAGTAGCTGTAGCACCAACTTTATCGAAAGCTTTATTATTTAATGCCGTAAAGTATTTATCTCCAAATGAATTAGTATAAATATTTTTTAAATCATCTTTTATTATTTGCATATCATTCCTTGCTAGTTTTAATTATCACTGTAACATTGATTTTAATTTTTAGGTATATAAAGTTTTTACTAAAGTTTTTACTAAGCTTGCCGTTAAATGTTTTGTAATGGAATGTTTTAAAAAAGGTGGTTATTGTGATAATACCAACAGTTTTAACTTTTAGTTTAGAAAATACAAATTTTATAAAGAACACAGAGTTTAATCAAGCTAAAGATAGTATTAGATTAATAAGGATACAAATGTTACAAAATTTAGATATGGCGTTTCGCTCGCAAGCAAATGAAGCCAAGCCAAGCTTGCCAAGCTTATTAAGGTAAGAGATGAATATGAGTGTTATTAATGATAAAGCTGTGGTAACTAGTTATATGCCTACCATTGCTAAGCAATCAACAGGAGAGGGCAACTCTTTAGCTAGCGTTACTACAGTAAAAGAGCCTTTAAAAACTGTAGTGCCAGAAACCGCAAGTTTAAATATGAGTGTAGATTTAAACATGTCTAGTCAAGACTTAGATGCTGTAGTAGCTGCTGTTAATAATAAATTAGCCCAAACTAATAATCATATGGAAATTGAAAGGGATGAGGGTTCAGGGCGTGATGTGTTTTTGTTGATAGACTCAAAGTCAAAAGAAGTGATTAAGCAATTCCCTACAGAAGAGTTTTTACAAATGTCACAGAAAATTACCGAATATTTAGAAGCAAGTCTTTACCAAACAAAGCAAGATAGTTCCGCTGGTGGAAACTTAATTAATTCTATTGCTTAAGTTTTCTAAGACTAGGTCGATAAATATATTGAAAGCAAGATTTGGTAGTTAATTAAAAAACAAATTATTAGTTAGTGAGTCTTTAACCATTTTAAAATACATCATTAGGAGAATATTATGTCAATGATAATTAGCACCAACATGGCTTCAGAAAATGCAGCGCGTTTATTAGATCGTTCAAGTAGAGAGATGTCAACAGCAATGGAACGTTTAACTTCTGGTTTACGCATAAATAGTTCAGCTGATGATGTGGCTGGTAGAGCCGCAGCAACAGCAATGAATACGCAAATAACTGGTACGTCAAGAGCTATTGCTAATGCTAATGACGGTGTCTCATTGTTACAAACTGTAGACGCCGCTTCAGATGAAACCACTAATATGTTAACCCGCATGAGAGAAATTGCTATACAATCTGCTACAGGAACTTTTTCTGAGTCTCAGCGAACTTTAATGGATGCTGAAGTAACCCAGCTTAAGCAAGAAATTACACGTATTGCTGAGACATCTAAGTTTAATGGTGTTAGTTTGATGAATCAGGGAGCGGCTCTTAATACTCTTGAACTTCAGATAGGGTGGCAAAACTCGACAAATGATAGGGTATCAGTTACTTTAGTTGATATGACTGCAGGTGTTGCAGCTCAGGCTGCTGTTACAGCTCAGG
>CAZJWQ010000134.1:0-4153 GCA_964549645.1 uncultured Piscirickettsiaceae bacterium
TGCCGATATTGAAATTTTAGGTATAGTAACTGGCATTTTACGCCAACCTGCTTAAGGGCCTCCTTAAATAATATGCAAGAAAATATAACATTAATAATAACTGGTGGCACACTAGATAAAGACTATAACCAATTAACAGGTAACTTAGTTTTTACACAATCACACCTACAAGAAATGCTATTACAAGCAAATTGCCAGCTAGATATTAATTTACAAAATTTAATGCTAAAAGATAGTTTAGATATAACTGATGCAGATAGAGCTTTAATAACCAACGCTTGTATTAAAGCTAATACCGATAAAATCATTATTACTCATGGCACAGACTCCATGGTAAAAACTGCAACACTCCTTAACAAAACAAGTAACTTAGGACATAAAACTATAATATTAACAGGAGCAATGAGACCATTTAAACTAGGTAATTCTGATGCTCTTTTTAATTTAGGGTTAGCAGTTTCTGCCCTACAATTTATACAACAAGGGGTTTATATTGCCATTAATGGTAAGATATTTACAGCCAATAATGTTGTAAAAGATACCAAAAAAGGTATTTTTACAACTATAACCTAGATCAAGCATCAAACATGAACATGCTTAAGTATTTATAAAATTGTCAATTCTTTCAAGAGCATTTATTAAGTCTTCCATACTAGTTGCAAATGAAATTCTTAAATGATTTTCTGCACCAAAAGCAGAGCCTGGTACTACAGCAACGTCTTCCTCTTCTAAAATAGCTGTTGCCATTGCCGTATCAGTACTAAAACCTTTTTGTTGCATTGCTTTAGTAACATCAATAAAGGCATAAAAAGCCCCTTGCGCATGCAAACATGTAAAGCCATTTATTTCATTAATTCTTTCTACCACAAACTCATGGCGTTTTTTAAATTCTACTAGCATTACCTCAATACACTCTTGCGAGCCATTAAGAGCTTCTATAGCTGCTACTTGAGAAATAGAACAAGGATTGGAGGTGCTTTGAGATTGTACTTTTCGCATAGCACCAATAATATCTTCAGGCCCACCTGCATAGCCAATTCTCCAGCCTGTCATAGCATAAGCTTTAGAAACACCATTCATAACTATGGTTCTATTAGTTAATTCAGGGCAAACTTCTAATATGTTGGTAAAAGGGTTATCTGCTAACAAAATGTGTTCGTACATATCATCAGAGGCAATAATAATATTAGGATATTTTATTAATACTTTACCAAGTTCTGTAAGTTCTTGCTTACTATATACTGCACCTGTTGGGTTAGATGGGCTATTTAATACAAAAATTTTAGTTTTATCGCTAATAGCTTCTTCTAGCTGTTTTGCGGTTATTTTAAATCCTTGCTCTATACCTGCTTTAATAATAATTGGTTTTGCACCAGCAAGTAATGCCATATCTGGGTAAGAAACCCAATAAGGAGCAGGGATAATTACTTCATCTTCATCATTTAAAACTGCTTGGCAAAGATTATAAAAACTTTGCTTACCGCCAGAAGATACTAGTATTTGATTAAGCTTAAAAGTTAATTGGTTATCACGTTTAAACTTATTAATAATAGCTTTTTTTAAATTAGGAAGACCATCAACAGCAGTGTATCGGGTTTGCCCATTATTAATAGCAGCAATCCCTGCATCTCTAATATGCTGCGGGGTATCAAAATCAGGCTCGCCTGCCCCTAAGCTAATTATATTTTTACCAGATGCTTTTAATGCTGCTGCTTTTGCAGTAATAATTAAAGTTAATGAAGGTTTTACACTTTGAACACGATTAGACAGCCTAGACATTTTGTTTATATCTCTTAGATTTGTTTTTCGGGTAGAATATCTTATTATCTTAATCCCAATTTAAAAAATAGGGAATTAGGATATTAAGTTAATTCTAGCAGAGAACAGGGTGTAATAAAGAGAAAATATGTCAAAAAAGTTTCAATTAGAATCTAGTTACAAACCTGCAGGAGACCAGCCAAAGGCTATAGAGCAATTACTAACAGGTTTGAGCGATGGCTTAGCATTCCAAACACTATTAGGAGTAACGGGATCAGGTAAAACATTTACCATGGCAAATGTTATTGCTACAGTACAACGCCCAACTATTATTTTAGCCCATAATAAAACCTTAGCCGCTCAACTCTATGGAGAAATGAAATCTTTTTTCCCCAATAACGCGGTGGAATACTTTGTATCTTACTATGACTACTACCAACCAGAAGCTTATGTTCCGGCATCAGACACCTATATATCTAAAGATTCATCAGTAAATGAACAAATAGAACAATTAAGGTTATCTGCCACAAAAGCTTTGCTAGAAAGAAAAGATGTCATATTAATAGCAACCGTTTCTGCTATTTACGGGTTAGGAGACCCTGAACAATATTTAAAAATGATTTTGCAATTAAGGTTAGGCGATAAAATTTGTCAACGAAAAATTTTACAGCAATTAGCTATAATGCAATATACACGTAATGACATAGAATTATGGCGTGGAACTTACCGCGTAAGAGGCGATGTTATTGATATATTCCCTGCCGAAGCAGATGAATACGCCCTACGAATAGAACTTTTTGATAATGAAGTAGAATCTATTGCTTGGTTTGATGCCCTAACCGCCGAAATAATTAGCCGCCCTACCCGAGCAACCGTGTACCCTAAATCTCATTACGTAACCCCAAAAGAAAAAATATTAAACGCCATTGATTTAATAAAAGATGAACTGAAAAGCCACTTAATATTATTACGAGAAAATAATAAATTAGTAGAAGCGCAAAGGCTAGAAGAACGAACTAAACTAGACATAGAAATGATGCAAGAATTAGGCTATTGCTCTGGTATAGAAAATTACTCACGCTACTTATCTGGGCGTGATGCAGGCGATCCCCCACCAACTTTATTAGACTATCTACCTAAAAAATCCCTAATGTTTATTGATGAAAGCCATGTAACCATTCCCCAAATAGGTGGTATGTATAAGGGCGATAGATCACGTAAAGAAAACTTAGTAAACTATGGCTTTAGAATGCCTTCTGCCTTAGATAATAGACCTATGCGTTTTGATGAATTTGAAAAAATAATCCCACAAACTATTTTTGTATCAGCTACCCCTAGTAAATATGAAGCCGAACACCAAGCACAAGTAGTAGAACAAGTTGTTCGCCCAACTGGGCTATTAGATCCTATTATTGAAGTTCGCCCAGCAATAACACAAGTAGACGATTTATTAGGAGAAATAAAAATAAGAGCCCAAAAATTAGAACGAGTATTAGTAACCACCTTAACCAAAAAAATGGCAGAAAACTTAACCCAATATCTTGAAGAGCAACACATAAGAGTAAGATATTTACACTCAGATATAGACACTGTAGAGCGTATAGAAATTATTAGAGATTTACGATTAGGAGTATTTGATGTTTTAGTTGGCATAAACCTATTAAGAGAAGGCTTAGATCTACCAGAAGTATCACTAGTTACTATTTTAGACGCAGATAAAGAAGGTTTTTTACGCTCCGAAAGAGCTTTAATTCAAACCATTGGCAGAGCAGCCCGCAATATTAATGGTAAAGCTATTTTATATGCAGACAAAATAACTAAATCAATGGATAAAGCCATTAGCGAAACTAATCGTAGAAGAACCATGCAAATTCAGCATAATAAAAAAAATAACATTACGCCTAAAGGCTTAAATAAAAAAATTACCGATATTTTAGAAGATTCTCCTTACGCAACTAAGGTTAATAAAAAATTAAAAATAGCAGAAAAAAACACTAATTTTATCGCCAAACAAATCAAAAAAATGACCCCGGCAGAATTAACTAGAGAAATTAAAGCTACTGAGAAAAAAATGTATAAAGCTGCTAAAGATTTAAACTTTGAACTAGCTGCTAAATTAAGAGACGATGTTAAAGAATTAAAAAATAAAATTATTGGTATAGGGCCTATGTAGAGCCTGTAACCTAAATCCTGCAAGTGCTTGCAAGATTTAGGTACTAATAGTTCTTAGCAAGCATTAAAGCACTTTCTAAGCTTTTGCATACCGCCATAAAACCACTTTTATGGCAAAATATTGCATCAGTTAAGCCTGTTACTTGGTTTAATTCTTCTGTTCTTAAGCCTCTTATCTCTGCTGATAAGTGGTTTATTTGAGAGTTACAAAATACCCCATAAG
>CAZJWQ010000135.1:0-4111 GCA_964549645.1 uncultured Piscirickettsiaceae bacterium
TGCCGATATTGAAATTTTAGGTATAGTAACTGGCATTTTACGCCAACCTGCTTAAATAATATGCAAGAAAATATAACATTAATAATAACTGGTGGCACACTAGATAAAGACTATAACCAATTAACAGGTAACTTAGTTTTTACACAATCACACCTACAAGAAATGCTATTACAAGCAAATTGCCAGCTAGATATTAATTTACAAAATTTAATGCTAAAAGATAGTTTAGATATAACTGATGCAGATAGAGCTTTAATAACCAACGCTTGTATTAAAGCTAATACCGATAAAATCATTATTACTCATGGCACAGACTCCATGGTAAAAACTGCAACACTCCTTAACAAAACAAGTAACTTAGGACATAAAACTATAATATTAACAGGAGCAATGAGACCATTTAAACTAGGTAATTCTGATGCTCTTTTTAATTTAGGGTTAGCAGTTTCTGCCCTACAATTTATACAACAAGGGGTTTATATTGCTATGAATGGTAAGATATTTACAGCCGATAATGTTGTAAAAGATACCAAAAAAGGTATTTTTACAACTATAGGGCACCTCTAGTATGAACATATTTAGCTATTCATAAAATTGTCAATTCTTTCAAGAGCATTTATTAAATCTTCCATACTAGTTGCAAATGAAATTCTTAAATGATTTTCTGCACCAAAAGCAGAGCCTGGTACTACAGCAACGTCTTCCTCTTCTAAAATAGCTGTTGCCATTGCCGTATCAGTACTAAAACCTTTTTGTTGCATTGCTTTAGTAACATCAATAAAGGCATAAAAAGCCCCTTGCGCATGCAAACATGTAAAGCCATTTATTTCATTAATTCTTTCTACCACAAACTCATGGCGTTTTTTAAATTCTACTAGCATTACCTCAATACACTCTTGCGAGCCATTAAGAGCTTCTATAGCTGCTACTTGAGAAATAGAACAAGGATTGGAGGTGCTTTGAGATTGTACTTTTCGCATAGCACCAATAATATCTTCAGGCCCACCTGCATAGCCAATTCTCCAGCCTGTCATAGCATAAGCTTTAGAAACACCATTCATAACTATGGTTCTATTAGTTAATTCAGGGCAAACTTCTAATATGTTGGTAAAAGGGTTATCTGCTAACAAAATGTGTTCGTACATATCATCAGAGGCAATAATAATATTAGGATATTTTATTAATACTTTACCAAGTTCTGTAAGTTCTTGCTTACTATATACTGCACCTGTTGGGTTAGATGGGCTATTTAATACAAAAATTTTAGTTTTATCGCTAATAGCTTCTTCTAGCTGTTTTGCGGTTATTTTAAATCCTTGCTCTATACCTGCTTTAATAATAATTGGTTTTGCACCAGCAAGTAATGCCATATCTGGGTAAGAAACCCAATAAGGAGCAGGGATAATTACTTCATCTTCATCATTTAAAACTGCTTGGCAAAGATTATAAAAACTTTGCTTACCGCCAGAAGATACTAGTATTTGATTAAGCTTAAAAGTTAATTGGTTATCACGTTTAAACTTATTAATAATAGCTTTTTTTAAATTAGGAAGACCATCAACAGCAGTGTATCGGGTTTGCCCATTATTAATAGCAGCAATCCCTGCATCTCTAATATGCTGCGGGGTATCAAAATCAGGCTCGCCTGCCCCTAAGCTAATTATATTTTTACCAGATGCTTTTAATGCTGCTGCTTTTGCAGTAATAATTAAAGTTAATGAAGGTTTTACACTTTGAACACGATTAGACAGCCTAGACATTTTGTTTATATCTCTTAGATTTGTTTTTCGGGTAGAATAGTTAATTCTAGCAGAGAATGGATTGTAATAAAGAGAAAATATGTCAAAAAAGTTTCAATTAGAATCTAGTTATAAACCTGCAGGAGACCAACCAAAGGCTATAGCACAATTATTAACAGGTTTGAGCGATGGCTTAGCATTCCAAACACTATTAGGAGTAACGGGATCAGGTAAAACATTTACCATGGCAAATGTTATTGCTACAGTACAACGCCCAACTATTATTTTAGCCCATAATAAAACCTTAGCCGCTCAACTCTATGGAGAAATGAAATCTTTTTTCCCCAATAACGCGGTGGAATACTTTGTATCTTACTATGACTACTACCAACCAGAAGCTTATGTTCCGGCATCAGACACCTATATATCTAAAGATTCATCAGTAAATGAACAAATAGAACAATTAAGGTTATCTGCCACAAAAGCTTTGCTAGAAAGAAAAGATGTCATATTAATAGCAACCGTTTCTGCTATTTACGGGTTAGGAGACCCTGAACAATATTTAAAAATGATTTTGCAATTAAGGTTAGGCGATAAAATTTGTCAACGAAAAATTTTACAGCAATTAGCTATAATGCAATATACACGTAATGACATAGAATTATGGCGTGGAACTTACCGCGTAAGAGGCGATGTTATTGATATATTCCCTGCCGAAGCAGATGAATACGCCCTACGAATAGAACTTTTTGATAATGAAGTAGAATCTATTGCTTGGTTTGATGCCCTAACCGCCGAAATAATTAGCCGCCCTACCCGAGCAACCGTGTACCCTAAATCTCATTACGTAACCCCAAAAGAAAAAATATTAAACGCCATTGATTTAATAAAAGATGAACTGAAAAGCCACTTAATATTATTACGAGAAAATAATAAATTAGTAGAAGCGCAAAGGCTAGAAGAACGAACTAAACTAGACATAGAAATGATGCAAGAATTAGGCTATTGCTCTGGTATAGAAAATTACTCACGCTACTTATCTGGGCGTGATGCAGGCGATCCCCCACCAACTTTATTAGACTATCTACCTAAAAAATCCCTAATGTTTATTGATGAAAGCCATGTAACCATTCCCCAAATAGGTGGTATGTATAAGGGCGATAGATCACGTAAAGAAAACTTAGTAAACTATGGCTTTAGAATGCCTTCTGCCTTAGATAATAGACCTATGCGTTTTGATGAATTTGAAAAAATAATCCCACAAACTATTTTTGTATCAGCTACCCCTAGTAAATATGAAGCCGAACACCAAGCACAAGTAGTAGAACAAGTTGTTCGCCCAACTGGGCTATTAGATCCTATTATTGAAGTTCGCCCAGCAATAACACAAGTAGACGATTTATTAGGAGAAATAAAAATAAGAGCCCAAAAATTAGAACGAGTATTAGTAACCACCTTAACCAAAAAAATGGCAGAAAACTTAACCCAATATCTTGAAGAGCAACACATAAGAGTAAGATATTTACACTCAGATATAGACACTGTAGAGCGTATAGAAATTATTAGAGATTTACGATTAGGAGTATTTGATGTTTTAGTTGGCATAAACCTATTAAGAGAAGGCTTAGATCTACCAGAAGTATCACTAGTTACTATTTTAGACGCAGATAAAGAAGGTTTTTTACGCTCCGAAAGAGCTTTAATTCAAACCATTGGCAGAGCAGCCCGCAATATTAATGGTAAAGCTATTTTATATGCAGACAAAATAACTAAATCAATGGATAAAGCCATTAGCGAAACTAATCGTAGAAGAACCATGCAAATTCAGCATAATAAAAAAAATAACATTACGCCTAAAGGCTTAAATAAAAAAATTACCGATATTTTAGAAGATTCTCCTTACGCAACTAAGGTTAATAAAAAATTAAAAATAGCAGAAAAAAACACTAATTTTATCGCCAAACAAATCAAAAAAATGACCCCGGCAGAATTAACTAGAGAAATTAAAGCTACTGAGAAAAAAATGTATAAAGCTGCTAAAGATTTAAACTTTGAACTAGCAGCGCAATTAAGAGACAATGTTAAAGAATTAAAAAATAAAATTATTGGTATAGGAGATATGTAATAAAATTTTAAGGTATGTAATGGTCAAAATACATAACGACAAAGTGACTAGCTAGAAGCCTCGAACTACTAATACTTCTTAGCAAGCATTAAAGCACTTTCTAAGCTCTTGCATACTGCCATAAAACCACTTTTATGGCAAAATACTGCATCAGTTAAGCCTGTTATTTGATTTAATTCTTCTGCTCTTAAACCTCTTATCTCTGCTGATAAGTGGTTTATTTGAGAGTTACAAAATACCCCATAAG
>CAZJWQ010000136.1:0-4105 GCA_964549645.1 uncultured Piscirickettsiaceae bacterium
CACAATTTGTTAAAAATAAAACTAATAAAGACTGGTCAAATATTAAAAAAGCTTTAGCAACTACAACCCTATCTAAGGCATGGAGAACAAAACTATCAAAATTAATAAAATAAAACTAACTAAAAAAGAACCTGCTAAAAACTGGATAAAAAAGCATAAAAAATTATTAAATAATGTCGGTAAGGCTATAGCGCAATATGGAATGATAAAAGAAGGTGATAAAATAATGCTTGGTCTTTCTGGCGGTAAAGACTCTATGGCTTTATTAACAATTTTAAAACACCTACAACGCCATTCTCCTATTAACTTTCAGTTAGCTGCTTGTACTATTGATCCTAAAATACCAGGCTTTGACCCTTCTCCTTTAAAAGGTTGGCTTAAAAAAATGGATATCCCTTATTTTTGTATCAGTGAAGATATGGTTGCTTTGGCAGAAAACCATATGCAAGGAGATTCTTTTTGTAGTTTTTGTGCTAGGCAAAAAAGGGGCAAGCTTTATAAGATTTGCCGAGAAGAAGGTTATAATGTTTTAGCTTTGGCACAGCACTTAGATGATCTTAGTGAAAGTTTTATTCTGTCGGCTTTTTATGCGGGCGAGCTCAGAACCATGAAAGCTCATTACCTAAATAACAGCAAAGATATTCGCATAATTCGACCTTTAATTAAGGTAAGAGAAGCTGATACTAAAAAGTTTACCCTAGAACAAAATATACCAGTTATCGAAGATAATTGCCCTGCTTGCTATGCAAAACCACAACAAAGACAACGGATTAAACAGCTATTATTAACTGAAGAAAAAAATAACAAGCATCTATATGCTAATTTATTAAAAGCCATGCAACCATTAATTGCAGATGATAATAATGGAGACTTTAAGATACTGTCTTAAACTGAACAATGAAACATAAACCTAAAATTAATACTGACAAACCAATTCTAGCTAAATTTTTTATTGGCTTTATAAAGTTTTTATCCTATTTTTCACTAGCTAATCAACAAAGAATAGGTAGTGGTATAGGTTCAATGCTTAATTTATTTCCTAATTACAACCGTAATGTAATTAGGGCAAATTTAGCGGTTGCTTTCCCTAGTTTAAGCAAACAACAAATACTAGTTTTAAGCAAAAAAACGCTACAAGAAAATGCTAAAAGTTTTACTGAGCTAGGAGCTATTTGGGAGTGGAGTGCCGCAAAACAACAGTCTTTAATTACTAAAGTCTATGGTGAAGAATTATTAGATGTTGCTTATAAAAACAACAAAGGCATAATAATATTATCACCACATTTTGGTAGCTGGGAGGTTTTAAGTAGTTACTTAGGTCGCAAAGAACCATTTAGCGTGCTATACCAACCACCAGCCATAAAATCTATTGAAAATTATATAAATAAAGTAAGAACTAAAGTTGGTAGTAACCCTGTACCTGCTAATAGATCAGGTGTTAAAACAATATTTAAAGTTTTAAAACAAAATAAAATAGTAGCTATTTTACCAGATCAAGACCCTGGGGAAACAGGTGGCGTTCATGCTCCATTTTTTAAGCACCCAGCAAGAACTATGACTCTAGTTGCTAAATTAGCCAATAAGACTAAAGCCTCTGTTTTATATATGGTTGGTGAACGCCTAACAAATGGTAAAGGTTTTGCTGTGCATATATTACCTGCCGATCAAGAAATTAGTGCTACAGATGAATTAACCGCCACTACCGCATTAAATAAAGGGGTTGAAAGATGTGTTGCCATAAAGCCTAGCCAATATTTATGGAGCTATAAAAGGTATAGGCACCCGCCTAAAGGCACCAAAGACATTTATCAATAGATAAAATTAAGCTCTTTTTAAGGCTTATTAATATGGTTTTTAAATTCTGCACTATCTATTTCTTCTGCCCAATAATTACCTTGCCCTAAGTCTATGCCACAAGCTATAATTTGCTCTAATTCTTCCTTGTTATTAATATTTAAAGCCATGCTTTTTGCACCTAAAGATTTTACCATTTGTGTTAAAGCTTTTACCCATAGTTGACCGTTATTACTTAACATTTGTTGTTTTAACCATTGCCCATTAAAACAAAACTGTTTAATTTTTAAATTAACGAGTAAGTCTAAATCTAATTTTTCTGAACCTAAATCTGTTATTGATATTTGAAAATCATCAGCAATTAAACTTATTAATTTATTAGTAAGCTCAATGTTTAATTCAGATAACGAAACAGATAACTGTATTTGTTTTTTGGAAACCTCAAATTCTACGATTCTTTGGGTTAAGTATTCGGTAATATTTTTTTGAGTTTTTAATATATCTAAAATAGGTATTGTTATAATAAATGCAGAATTTAATTTTTGCCACTGTTTTAAATAATGACATGCTGTATCAAATAGCCAACTATTAACTGTTTTTTCATACTTTGATTCTTTTAAAATGTCTTGCCAGTTAGACCAACTAGAAGACTTAAAAGATTCTGTTTGCCAGTGTGGCTGGATATAAGCTCCTACTATTTTATTGTCTGCTAAATTTATTTGTGGCTGTACACAGCTAAATATTTTATTTGTTTCAATAGCTTGGGTTAATTCAGTTAAAATAGTTTGTATATCTGTAGTCTTATTTATTGGTATGTCTGCATAAAAGCGAAACTGTTTTTTACCTTTATGTTTAGCCATATATAAAGCAGTATCGGCATTCTTCATTAATTCAGAAATAGTTGAACCATCTTCTGGAAAAATACTAATTCCAATACTAGTTGAAACCTTAACTTCATTATTATCTAAAAAATAAGGTAAGGAAATGTTGGTAATAATTCGTTTACTAACTTCTTCAATAGTTTTACGACCATCATTTGAATCTATAAGTAAAACTACAAATTCGTCTCCGCCAAGCCTAGCAACAATATCATCTTCACGTAGTGATGCAATAAGCCTTGCCGAAGCGTGCTTAAGTAATTCATCGCCAACAGGATGCCCAAACTGATCATTAACCTTTTTAAAGCCATCTAAATCTAAAAACAATAGTGTAAAACTAGAGTCTATTCCTTCAGCATCCATTAAAATTTGCTGTATTACTTCTTGAAAATATGACCTATTAGGCAGGTGAGTTAAAACATCAAAGTTGGCTTTACGATATAAATCTTTAGTATAAAATTTAACTTGTGAATCAATAAAATCAGTTATTTCTTGTTTATTGCCTGAAAACTTTTTTTGTAACTTTGTTAAAATTTCATCTGCGGTTAAATTTTCTACAGGAGTATTTCTATTTAAAGATAGTGATAATTGCTTATCATGCTGCTGTCTTTCTTTGGTTATCTTTTTAATATTAGAGACCTTCGGCAACTTATTTTTTAAACCAACTAAACTATCTTTAACCATTACTAACCACCTATTCCCTGCTAAAATTAGTTATAATTTAATTTCATTGTAACATGTGTAACATATTCCAACTTTAATTTCAAAGGTAAAAACATGAAACTTCTATTTATTGTATTAATAATAATGTTGTCTGGCTGTTCTAGCATTAAGGTAAGCCATGATTACGAGCAAACAACTAATTTTGATAATATACAAACTTTTCAATGGTCTGAAAATAAACATAACAAGGTAAATGATGATGTTTTTCATAGTAGTAGCTCATTAATTGCTAATAGAATTAAAACTGCGATAGAAAATGAGCTTTTAAAACAAAATATGACATTAATAAATAATCAAGCAGATGTTTATATTAATTTTTATATGCACTCCACACAAGAAACAGCACAACGATCTGGGACTTCTATAGGTATAGGGCTTGGTAGTGTTTTTAACCAAGGTTTTGGTAGTGTTGGTTTCAATATGTCTCCTGATCGAAAAAACATACAAAAAGCCCATTTAATTATTGAAGTTTTAGACCAACAAAAACAACTTATATGGCGTGGCAATAGCAGTAGTCCAATAGATAGCCACCCTGAACCACAAGAAATAACCAAGCTAATTAATGAAATGGTACAAAAAGTGTTGGAACATTACCCTCCACAGTAATTTTCACATATTTTCTAATCCAAATATAGTCCATAATCTCTAAATTAGATTAGGGTATAATAATAACCTACCTAATAACTAGGTTATTCATAAAATATAAAAAA
>CAZJWQ010000137.1:0-4099 GCA_964549645.1 uncultured Piscirickettsiaceae bacterium
GGATTTTTAATTTATAGCGATATAAAAAGCAAACGTTATTCTAAAAATGCATAAAGACACTTAAAAGTTAGTTACATAATGAGATCTTTGCACTAGATTAATTTATACCTACTGATTAGGGATTTAAGTATATAATGTACTGAATATAATTACCTTAAATCAAGTATTAAAATGACTAGTGCTGTTCCAAAATCTAATTCTTCACAAAAAAAACCAATTAAAAAATATAAAAAATTAAAAATATTTTTAATTGGTTTTTCTGTGCTTAGTTTTCTTATTATCCCAATAATAGCCATAACTTTTTATATGGTTACAATATTTCCTACCCTGCCTGACACTTCTAAGCTAAAAGATGTTTCTTTTCAAGTTCCTTTAAGGATTGTTACTAAAGATGGTAAATTAATTAGTGAAATAGGTATTAAAAGACGTATTCCTTTGGAGTATCATGAGATACCCGAACAAATGATACAGGCAATTATTTCCTCTGAAGATAATGATTTTTTTAATCATGGTGGGGTAGATTTTAAAGGTATAGCTAGAGCGGTTTTTGAGTTAGTCACCACAGGGCAAAAACAAACTGGTGGCTCAACTATTACTATGCAGGTGGCTCGTAACTTCTTCTTAACTAAAGAAAGAACTTTTTTACGTAAATTTAATGAAATAGTTTTGTCTTATAAAATAGAACATCAATTATCAAAACAAGAAATATTAGCTCTTTATTTAAATAAAATTTTTTTAGGGCATCGCTCTTATGGGGTAGCCGCCGCTGCCCAAACTTATTATGGTAAAGATTTAGCAGATTTAACTTTGGATGAATTTGCCATGATAGCAGGGTTACCAAAAGCCCCTTCAGCATTTAACCCTGTATCTAACCCAACTAGAGCTAAAATAAGAAGAAACTATGTACTACGTCGTATGTATGAGAATAATTTTATTACTAAAGATATTAAAGAATATAATCAAGCTATAGCTGTGCACGCACAATTAAGAGGAACTCAAATAGACATTAGAGCAGGTTATGTTGCTGAAATGGCAAGGTTATTTGCCTTAGAAAAGTTTGGTGAAAATGCTTTAACAGACGGTTTAACCATTACCACCACAATAGATAGTAGGCTGCAATATGCTGCAAATATGGCCGTTAGGCAAGGTCTGCAAAATTATGAACGTCGTCATGGTTACCGAGGAGTTATATTAAATTTAGACAAGGCTGTTTTAGCAGACGAGGTTAAATTAAAAGAAGCCTTATCTGGTATAAGAAGGTTTGCTGATTTAAGAGTTGCGGTAGTTACTGATGTTACTAAAAGCTTAGCCCAAATAAATTTAAGAAATGGGGAAACTAGCTCTTTACACTTAGATGATATGCTTTGGGCTCAACGTTATATTAGAATAAATAGAAAAGGCAAAATACCTACAAAAATTGCAGATGTTTTAAAAGTAGGTGATGTAATTTATGTACATAAAATTGAAGATAACTGGCACTTAGCACAAAATCCACAAGCAGAAGCTGCGTTGGTTTCTATTGACTCAAACAATGGTAGCATTAAAGCATTAGTGGGAGGCTATGATTTTTTTAGAAGTAAGTTTAATAGAGTTACCCAAGCACAAAGACAAATAGGTTCAAGCTTTAAGCCTTTTTTGTACTCTGCCGCTTTAGAGCAGGGTATGACCGCAGCTACTATAATTAATGATGCTCCTGTAGTATTTCATGATGAAGCACTAGAAGGTACATGGCGACCAGAAAATTATTCAGGTAGGTTTTATGGGCCTACTAGGTTAAGAGAGGCTTTAGTAAGGTCAAAAAATTTAGTTTCTATAAGGTTGTTAAGGCAAATTGGCGTTAATAATGCTATTAACCATTTTCAAAAGTTTGGTTTACCTGCTAGAGAATTAAATAATCATAGAAACCTATCTTTAGCTTTAGGTTCTGCCCAATTTACCCCGCTAGAAATAACACAAGCTTATGCAGTTATAGCAAATACTGGTTATTTAATAGAACCATTTTATATAGAAAATATCAAAAATTTTAATGGCGATATTATTTATCAGTCGCAGCCCTTGCAAGCTTGCTCGTTTCAATGTTTAGCAAATGACCCTCTCAATGCCCCTAGAGTGATATCAAAGCAAAATGCTTATATTTTAACTTCAATAATGCAAGATGTTATTAATTATGGTACAGCTAGAAGAGCAAAAGTTCTTAAAAGGTTAGATATAGCAGGTAAAACAGGTACAACTAATGAACAAAAAGATGCATGGTTTTCAGGGTTTAATCCAAATATAACTACAACAGTATGGGTCGGCTTTGATAGACCTAGAAGCTTAGGAAGAGCAGAGCATGCAGGAAGAGCAGCCTTGCCAATCTGGATAGATTATATGCGAGTAGCTCTTGCAAGTGAACCAAATGTCCCTTTCAATATACCGCAAGGATTGGTAAATATACCAATTGACAAAGCAACAGGTGAAGCTGTTGCAGCTAATACTAATAAGGCTTTGTTTGAAGTGTTTCGTAAAGAGTATGCTCCAACCATGCCATCTATCTCATTACAAAATATAGAAAGAATGACCGAAGAGCTGTTTGAATGAGATTTGTAACTGCTCAGATTGACCTTTCTCAGGGGTTAAGCTGAACAGTTACTAAGGTTTTTACATAATTATTGTTGTATTGCAATATTATCTAGCTCTTGTTGTAAAACAAGTACGGAACTATTTGCAACTTCCCTAAATGGTTTATTAAATTCAGTGCAGCTAGACCTTGCTGAATGACATAACTCTTGGTTTTTACAGTCTTGCGGGCAAATAACTTCATCTGCTAATTTTATAGCTTCACAAACAGCCTCATAGCTATTGTTTTTAGGAGTAATTAACTCTACTTGATAGTTTTTCGTTATAGCTTCATATTCTTTAAGCTGTTGACTAGAAGCACCTATGTAAACAATTTTTGTACCTTGTAAACTAGGTCCTTGACTGTTTTTCAAGGAGTGTAAGAAGTCTTCTTCTAAAGACAGGTATTTAAGCTTGATTGAACTTAATTCCATTTGTGTTTCATTTAAGCGTTTTTTAAGTTGATCGTTTTCAAAAATAAGTATAGATTGCGATAAATTTGTGTATATCATGTTATTAAACCTAAATTTATGTACTGTTAAGTAGTGGATTATAGTGGTATTTAATATAATTAAGTATGAATAAAGTATTACCCTAATCTCCGAATAGAAAAACGAATAACGCATAAGTAATTGATTCCACAGCAGATCCAAAAAATATCCGCTTAACCTATGGGTGAAACTAAGATTTTTTGAATACACTGTGAAACCAATCACTTGCACCTTATTTTGCTTTTCTGTCCGAGGATTAGGGTATTAAGAATAGTGAGTTTAAACAAAGATTTTTTTTAAAAACCTTTGTTTAAATTTAGCTTTATTTACTAATTATTTAATTTGATCAGCATAACCTTGTAAACGACCATGGTTCATCGCAAAAGTACCTTCAATTTCTTTTACCTTAGCTAATGCTTCATCTTTATTTACAGCTTCGCCAACTTGAATAATACCATACATTGCCATTGATTTATGTGGGGTACAGTAATAAATATTTATACCTTCTTCATTAAATGTAACTTTACCGCCAGAAAAACCTACTCTCCATGCTTCACCAGGAGTAAATGTGCTAACTGCATCATGACCAGCATCAGTTGCTATAAAGTTTACAGTATCACCTTTGTTAATTTTTAAAAAACCAGGCTCAAATACCATAATGCCCTCAGCATTTGAGTTTAACATTTTAACTTCATGTACAACGCCTGTAGCACTTGCGGCAGTAACAACTGTGAATAAGGCAGCTGCTGAAAAAAGTGTAACTAATTGTTTTGTTTTCATTATTAAATTCCTATATTTTTTTAAAAAAGAATGATAAATTATTAATTCTACAAAAGCTTCATAATGTAATATTTTAGGCTATATATATAGAATCTAAATTTCATACTACCAAAGACAAAAGGAATTATCAATATTAATATTTTTGATAAATATATTCAATCTGCATATAACATTTATTTATAAATGCTTTGAATCCTCTTAAAAATTAAGGGTGTGTAATGCATTTTAAA
>CAZJWQ010000138.1:0-4096 GCA_964549645.1 uncultured Piscirickettsiaceae bacterium
TTTTAAATTAAAATAATTTAAAATACTTATAAAAACAAGCTGTTTTATCAAACTTTAAGCCTATAAACTTGCTATAATTTCGCTCTTTTCTCTTTAAAAGAAAAATTTTATTAAAATTTAATATAAGGAAATTGTTGTGGAATTAACTGGTGCCCAAATTCTTATCCATTTTTTGGAAGATGAAGGCGTAGAATTTATTTGGGGATATCCGGGTGGAGCTGCTCTGCCTATTTATGATGCCTTAGATACTGACGCTAAAAAAATAAAACATATTTTAGTCCGTCACGAGCAGGCGGCAGTACATGCTGCCGATGGTTTTGCTCGTTCTACTGGTAAGCCAGGAGTCTCTCTTGTAACCTCAGGCCCTGGTGCTACTAATACTGTTACAGGTATTGCTACTGCATTTATGGATTCTATCCCGCTAATAGTAATAACTGGGCAGGTAGCTACAGAGTTGATTGGCTTAGATGCCTTTCAAGAAATTGATACTGTGGGGATTACAAGACCGATTGTAAAACATAATTTTTTAGTTAGAGATGTTAATGATTTAGCGATTACGCTCAAAAAAGCTTTTTATATCGCAACTACTGGCCGACCTGGCCCTGTGGTAGTAGACATTCCTAAAGATGTACAAAACGCCAAAAGCACTTATCAGTACCCACAAGAAATAAGTTTACGCTCTTATTTACCAGTAACTAAAGGTCATAGCGGGCAAATCAAAAAAGCCTTAGATTTAATAATGCAGGCTAAAAAACCTGTTTTATACACAGGTGGCGGGGTTGTAATAGGCAACGCTTCTAATGAATTAATTGCCTTGGCTCATCAGCTTGGTTGCCCGGTAACTAATACTCTTATGGGGCTTGGGTCTTTCCCCGCGTCTGATAAGCAGTTTGTTGGTATGCTAGGTATGCACGGTACTTATGAAGCTAATTTAACTATGCATAATTCAGATTTAATTATTGCCATAGGTTCTAGGTTTGATGATAGAGTAACAGGTAATTTGGCTAAATTTTGCCCTAATGCAAAAGTTATTCATGTTGATATTGACCCTGCGTCTATTTCTAAAAATGTGGCAGTTGACGTACCGATAGTAGGCCCTGTTAAGCAAGTTCTTACTGAAATGCTTAATTTGTTATCTAAAACCACCCAAAAATTAAATGAAGAAGATAGTAAGCAGTGGTGGAAGCAAATAGAAGAATGGCGCGCAACTAAGTGTTTAAGGTTTGATGATTCTGGTAGTAAAATTAAACCACAAGCGGCAATGCAAGCAGTGTGGGAAATAACTAAGGGTGATGCTTTTGTTACCTCTGATGTTGGGCAGCACCAAATGTTTGCCGCTCAATATTATAGATTTGATAAACCAAGAAGGTGGATTAATTCTGGTGGTTTAGGAACTATGGGCTTTGGCTTACCTGCTGCTATGGGGGTGCAACAAGCATTTCCAGATGCAACAGTTATTTGTGTAACTGGTGAAGGCTCTATTCAAATGAATATTCAAGAGATGTCTACCTGTTTACAATACGGTTTACCTATTAAAATTGTTTGCCTTAATAATGGTTTTTTAGGAATGGTTAGGCAATGGCAAGAGTTTTTTTATGACCGTCGTTATTCAATGTCGTATATGGACTCATTACCTGACTTTGTTAAACTGGCAGAAGCTTACGGGCATGTTGGTGTTGAAATAACCGACCCTAAAACTATGTATACACAGCTAGAGGAAGTTTTTTCGGCGAAGTATAAAGACAAATTTGTATTTGTTAATATACTTACTGATCCACAAGAAAATGTTTACCCTATGATTCCTGCCGGTGCAGGGTTAAATGAAATGATTTTGGTTTAGGGGGTAAATATGAAACATATAATATCAATGTTGATGGAAAATGAAGCTGGAGCTTTATCTCGTGTAGCTGGGTTATTTGCAGCACGTGGCTATAATATTGCGTCACTATCAGTAGCTCCAACAGAAGATGACTCAATTTCAAGGCTTACCTTGGTGTCTAGTGGTACAGAACATCAAATAGAGCAAATTGTAAAACACTTAAATAGATTAATAGATGTAATTAAAGTAGTGGATATCACTGAAGGCGCTCATATTGAACGTGAATTAATGTTAGTTAAAATTAAAGCAATTGGTTCAATGCGTGAAGAAATTAAAAGTCTAGTAGAGATTTTTAGAGCAACTATTATTGATGTAACCTCTACCATATACTCTATCCAGTTGGTTGGTAATGTACAAAAATTAGATGCTTTTATTAATGCTCTAGAAGAAGACTTAATTGTTGAAATAGTTAGATCTGGAACAGTAGGATTAATGCGTGGCGAAAAGTCATTACATTTATAGAATATAGATGATATATAGAAAATTAAATTAAAGGAATAAAAATGAAAGTTTATTATGATAAAGATTGTGACCTATCAATCATCCAAGGTAAAAAAGTAGCAATAATTGGTTTTGGTTCGCAAGGGCATGCGCATGCAGCTAACCTAAAAGATTCTGGGGTTGATGTTGTTGTTGGTTTAAGAGATGGATCTTCATCTATTAAAAAAGCTGAAGGTTATGGTTTAAAAACTGCTAATGTTGCCACGGCGGTTGCTAGTGCTGATGTAGTTATGTTGCTTACCCCTGATGAATTTCAATCAGTGCTTTATAAAGAAGAAATTGAGCCAAACATTAAACAAGGTGCGGTATTAGCTTTTGCTCATGGTTTTGCTATTATTTATAATCAAGTTGTACCCCGTAAAGATTTAGATGTAATAATGATTGCCCCTAAAGCTCCTGGGCATACAGTAAGGTCTGAGTTTGTAAAAGGTGGTGGAATACCTGACTTAATAGCCATTGATCAAGATGCTTCTGGTAATGCGAAGGCAATTGCTCTTTCTTATGCCTCTGGTGTTGGTGGTGGTCGTACAGGTATTATAGAAACTACTTTCCGCGATGAGTGTGAAACTGATTTATTTGGTGAGCAAGCGGTACTTTGTGGTGGAGCAGTTGAGCTAGTTAAAGCAGGTTTTGATGTTTTAGTAGAAGCAGGTTATGAGCCTGAGATGGCATATTTTGAATGTTTACATGAGCTAAAATTAATTGTTGATTTAATGTTTGAAGGTGGCATTGCAGACATGAACTATTCAATTTCAAACAATGCAGAATATGGTGAATATGTAACAGGACCAAAAGTAATCAATGAAGAGTCTAAGCAAGCTATGCGTAATGCTTTAAAAGATATTCAATCTGGTGAATATGCTAAAAAATTCATCCTAGAAGGTCAAGCTGGTTACCCTTCAATGACAGCGGCTCGTCGTAACAATGCAGAGCATGGTATTGAAGTGGTTGGTAGGCAATTAAGAGAAATGATGCCGTGGATTTCTGCTAATAAGATTATTGATCAAGATAAAAATTAATTTTAAGGGGACTCTTCCTGGTCAATAAGTAGATGCCGACGGTTTATAAAACACCTGTTAAAGCAGGTGTTTTAGTTGTTATTATCAATAGATCAAGTACAATACTGCTAATAGTCATGATGGCATCAATAATATTATGTATACAGAGTTTTTTGGGCTAAATCATTTTCCCTTTAAAATCACTCCAGATTTAAAATATTTTTATAAATATGCTTCACGTGAAGATATTGCACAGACTATTCTTTATTCTTTATCAAGAGGAGATGGAATACTAACTGTAATAGGTGAAATAGGCTCAGGTAAAACTACTTTACTGCGAATGGTCTCTAAAAACATACCTAAGAATATAATTAAAGTTTATATTAATTCACCTAATCTTTCGCCGATAGACTTTCTTAAAACTATTTGTACTGAACTAAGCATTCCTGTAGATAAAACTGCTTCAAAATCCGACATAGTTAAATCTTTACAAGACTTTTTAATCAGTAAGTATACAAATAAAATGGGGGTTGTTTTATTGATTGATGAAGCACAATCAATGACTATTGATACTTTAGAAGAAGTTAGACTATTAGGTAACTTAGAAACACAAACACAAAAACTATTACAAATAGTGTTGTTTGGGCAACCTGAGTTAGATGTTACTTTAAATGATAATATGCTAAAGTCATTAAAGGATAGAATAGCTTGTAATGTG
>CAZJWQ010000139.1:0-4088 GCA_964549645.1 uncultured Piscirickettsiaceae bacterium
AAATTATTATCTTACCATATTTATATCTTTTATTTTTGAAAATGGTATAATTATACGCCTAGACCAGAATATCGTCCTTTAACTAAATTTGAAAAACGGGGTAAAAAATTAGGGCATGAAGTATGGGATTTGGTTCTTATAAAAAAATAAAGTCCTTATATAAAAATATTCTATTATAGAAATTAGTTAATCTTACGTTAATATATTAAATACACTAATTTATTATTAATAAAACATAAATGAAACAATCCATCTTAGTTTTACTATTGCTTCTATCTTTAAATGCTATTACGCACCAAGTTGCGGTAGCGAGCTCTTTAATACCTAGCCATTATGCAAAGTCACATAATCAAATGACAGATATAAACGTTATGCTAAATTGGAATCATCAATTTCAATTTGCTGGTTTTTATGCAGCACAAATGCAAGGTTTTTATAAAGATGTAGGTTTAAACGTAACCTTAAATAGCTGGGATCATAAAAGTATTGTAGACACTGTTACGCAAGGTAAGGCTGACATTGGGGTAGGTTATAGCAATGTAATCGCCGACTTTATTAAAGGCAGGCAAATTCAATTATTATTTGCATCATTTCAACATTCTCCTTTTGTGCTGTTGTCTCATCAGCCAATTACAGAATTATCAGCATTAAAAAATTACACAATTCCTAATAGCAATTTTTTTGAATTGCTGTGGCTGTTATATAAAACAGGCTACCCACTTAGTGATTTTAATTTAGTTGCTGATGAAGCAAATCTGCAAAATTTTATTGACAATAAACACTATGTTTACATGGCTTATGAAACTAATGAGCCTTTTAGGTTACAACAAAAAAACATTCCTTTTTATATGACTGACCTTAGATTATTTGGGGTAGATTCTTATGGAGATATAGCATTTACTTCTAAAGAATTTGCTCAACAAAACCCCCATGCTCTACAACGATTTACACAAGCCACTTTACAAGGCTGGCAGTATGCTTTAGATAACCCAATAAAAGTCGTGGACTATATTATAGCCAATTATCAAGTTAAAAAAGATAGGCAGGCTTTACTTGATGAAGCTGCACGAACGGCTAAATATGTAGACATTAAAGTTGTCCCTATTGGTGATCTAAATCTTAATAAAATAAAAGTTATTGCAGAAAAAATGCAGCATATAGGTATGGTTTCAACACAAGAATTGTTAGAGGCAGATTTTGATAATATTATTTTTACAAATACTTCTATACTATTAACTGCAGAAGAAAAGGCGTATTTAAAAAATAACCCAGTTATTAGAGTAGGTAATGAAATAAATTGGCGACCTATTGAATATGTTAATAATGATGGAGAATTTAGGGGGATAGTAGCAGATTTATTTTCCATAATGGAAGAGAGGTTGAATGTTAGATTTGACTTTACTACAGATGCTATTTGGGCTGAAGTGATGACTAAAGCAAAAAGAGGTGAAGTGGATATATTATCGGCAGCTGTTGCAACGCCTGAAAGACAGCATTACCTTAGGTTTACTACAACATATTTAGACTTTCCTAAAGTATTATTAGCACAAAAACATGTGGCTTATATACATAGTCTTGAAAAATTAGAAAACAAAACCTTGGCAGTTATTAATAAATATTCTACCCATTTTAATTTAAAAAGAAATTATCCTAATATTAATTTACTACCGGTTAAAGATATTGAGGCAGGGATTAAAGCAGTGCAAGAAGGTAGAGCATTGGCTTATATTGATAATATAGCAACAATTAATTTTTATTTAAAACGTAATGAAATTACAGGTTTAAAAATTGTTGGGCATACGCCATTACCTTCTGGGCTGTCTATTGCTGTACAAAAAGATAATCCTATTTTATTTAGTATAATGCAAAAGGCCTTAAATTCAATATCAACACATGAAAAAGAAGAAATAATTAATCAATGGTCTAATTTTAAAGTAATAAAAAAAACCGACTATAAGCCACTTATTATTGTGATAAGTATAGCAATAATAATTATTTTATTACTCTTAATGTTTGTGCTTTATTTATATAAATTAAGGCAGCAACATAAAAAATTTAAAAATAAAATTCATGAATTAACTTGTGTAACTATTAGTTGTGAGAAACAAAATCTGCTTTGGGTAAGTGATTGTTTTTGTCAATTAATAGGGCTTAATAAAGAGATTATAATCGGTAAAAGTGAGTGGCAATTTTATACTAAAGAAATGAGGGAAGCATACGCAAAAGAAATTAATATGCATGCAAAAAATATGCAAGTTTGGCAAGGGGAGCTTAAAGGTTATACAGCAAATGGTGATGTTTTTTGGGTTAAGGAAATTCGTACACCAGAAATAGTAAATAGTAAAATTAAAGTTACTGTAAGCAGAGAAATAATTACTGAGCATAAGGCTTTAGCAGCAGTGGCAATTATTGATGATTTAACGGGGTTATATAATAGGCGTCATTTTACTAAAATACTTGCTCAGAAAGTTAATAGTAGAGAAGAGTATTTATATTTAGCTCTTATTGATATTGATTTTTTTAAATTAATAAATGATAGCTATGGGCATCCAGTTGGAGATAAGACTTTACAAACAGTTGCTCAAGCATTAAAAAAACATTTTCATCGTGTAGATGATTTTGTTTTTCGCATAGGTGGTGAAGAGTTTTTTATACTATCAACTTTTAAATCACAGCAAGAATTTGATAATTATCTTAATAAAATACGCGAGTATATTCAAAATTTAAATATTGAAAATATTGAAACTGAGCTAGGTGTGTTAACTATCTCTGTAGGGGCAGGAGTATTTAAATTAGGCAAAAATAATTCAGCTGACGATATGTTCCATGCAATAGATAAAGCACTATACTACGCTAAAAATAATGGTCGTAATCAAGTTTGTTTTGTAGATAATCTCCCTAAAGATGAAGAAAATACTTTAAAATAGCCTTAGTCCCTAATCCGCAAATAGAGAATTGGCATCTAGCACCAGCCCTTATTCGCTAGGCGTTTACAAAAAATGCCCGCTTAACCGATGGGTTAAGCTAAGATTTTTTGCAAACGCCTAGCAAACAAGGGCTAGCACTATATATCCAATCTCTATCTGCGGATTAGGGTTAGTCTTTATAAAAGAGGTTAATAATGCGACTTTCTAAGCCTAATATTCAATTAAATAAACAAGGTAAACTCAAGCATTTCTTAACTTTGGAAGGCTTAAAGCAGCACCATTTAACCGAGATTTTAGATGTTGCTGAAACTTTTATAGACCCTGTAACTAAAAACATTAAAAAACTTAATAGCTTGCATGGCAAAGCTATAATGAATTTGTTTTTTGAAGCTAGCACTCGTACCTTAACCACTTTTGAAATAGCCGAAAAACGCCTATCTGCCGATGTAGTAAACCTAAATATAGCAACATCCTCCACTAAAAAAGGTGAAACCCTACTAGATACCTTATGGAATTTAGAAGCAATGATGGCAGACATGTTTGTAGTACGCCATAATGAAAGTGGTGCAGCTCACTTTATTGCCAAACATGTTGCCCCGCATGTGCATGTAATTAACGCGGGCGATGGTCAGCATTCACACCCTACCCAAGCCATGTTAGATATGTTTACTATCCGTAAGCATAAAAAAGATATTTTTGATTTAAAAGTTGCTATTATTGGCGATATTCAACATTCAAGAGTAGTTCGCTCACAAATTCAAGCACTAAGTATTTTAGAAGCCAGAGAAATAAGAGTAATCGGCCCGACCACTCTAATGCCATCTAACCCTGCTGCATTAGGGGTGCATGTTTATAATGATTTAGAGCAAGGTTTAGCAGGGGTTGATGTAATAATAAATGTACGCCTACAAAATGAACGCATGAAAAGTGCCTTACTACCTAGCGAAAAAGAGTTTTTTAAGCTATATGGACTTACTAAACAACGTTTAAAACATGCAAAACCAGATGCAATAGTAATGCACCCAGGTCCAATAAATAGAGGGGTAGAAATAGATTCTGAAGTGGCAGATGGTGTGCAGTCAGTTATTTTAGAGCAGGTAACCTATGGTATTGCCGTAAGAATGGCAGTAATACAAATTCTATTTAATAATGCCTAATCCG
>CAZJWQ010000140.1:0-4087 GCA_964549645.1 uncultured Piscirickettsiaceae bacterium
CACTGGATAACCGTGATTGAATTTTTACTGAGAAAAATGTACTATAAGTTTCATTAAGGAAAAAAATTAATGACAAGTAAAATATTAGTCTTAGCAGGCGACGGCATAGGCCCTGAAATTAGTGCAGAAGCTCTTAAGGTTTTAAATGCATTAAAAGAAAATGAAGGCTTAGATATTGAAATATCAACAGACCTAGTAGGCGGTGCCGCCTATGATGTTCATGGTGTGCCATTAACAGATGCAACCATGCAAAAAGCTCAAGAAGCAGATGCAATTTTATTAGGAGCAGTTGGAGGTTATAAATGGGAATCTTTAGATATCTCTGTTCGCCCAGAAAAAGGTTTGTTAAGACTACGTGCAGAAATGGGCTTATTTGCTAATTTAAGACCAGCATATTTATTTAAACAGTTAGCCGATGCTTCTAATTTAAAGCCAGAAATAGTAGCAGGTTTAGATATTTTAATTGTAAGAGAACTAACAGGTGGTATTTACTTTGGTAAACCTCGTGGTATTCGTACTTTAGAAAATGGCGAAAGACAAGGTTACAACACCTATGTTTATACAGAATCAGAAATAAAGCGTATAGCCCATGTAGCTTTTGATGCGGCCATGAAAAGAGATAAAAAACTAACCTCTATTGACAAAGCCAATGTATTAGAAGTAACTGAGCTGTGGCGTGAAGTAGTTGAAGACGTAGCTAAAGAATACCCTGAAGTTACACTAAACCATATGTATGTTGACAATGCAGCTATGCAATTAATTCTAAACCCAAAACAATTTGATGTAATGCTTACAGGTAATATGTTTGGCGATATCTTATCTGACGAAGCATCAATGTTAACTGGTTCTATTGGCATGTTAGCCTCAGCATCGCTAGATAAAAATAATAAAGGCATGTACGAACCAAGCCATGGTTCAGCCCCTGATATAGCAGGGCAAAATATAGCAAACCCACTAGCCACAATTTTATCAGTAGCTATGATGTTACGCTATAGTTTAAACAGAGAAGATTTAGCAATAAAAATTGAACAAGCCGTAAGTGCAGTATTAGACCAAGGTTTACGAACAGGTGATATTTGGTCAGAAGGTATGACTAAAGTATCAACTTCTGCAATTGGTGATGCTGTCGTTAAAGCATTATAGTAAAGATGAGTAAATATGAAAAATAAATTTACAATTACTATTAGTGATGTTAAAGGCTCAAAAAGTTATTCTTTTAATCAATTAATCCGTAAGTTTTTTCTTTATTTAGCTTTATTTATTATATTTTTACTTGCCAGCGGTGTAATTACTATATTATGGTTAAATCAAGAAGTTATTGAAGCTGAACAAAAGATGGCTGCTGCCAATGTAGAATACATAAATGTTTTAGAAAAACAACAACAATCACATTTTATTCTAGATAACAAAAATAAAGCAATTCAATATGAATTAGATGATAAATTAAAACAACTTACATTTTTAAATCAAACCTTAGAAGGCATTGAAGATTTAATTGGTTTTGAACATCAACAGGATTTATTAATTGAAGATAGAATAAAACTAGTACAACTTTCCACACTTGAAAAAAAAATAATGCTAACAGAAATACCTAATGGCATACCTGTAAAAAACTTTCAAGGGGTTACTAGCCCTTTTGGTTGGCGTACTCACCCTGTTAGAGGCGGAAGACATTTTCATCGTGGTATAGATTATAGGGGTAAAAAAGGTGCCCCTATTATTGCCACAGCAAATGGTATAGTTGAATTTGCTGGTTTTAAAGAAAATGGCTTTGGTAAGCAAATTATTATTGCTCACAACCATGGCTTTAAAACTCTTTATGCGCACATGAGTAAGCTATATGTTAAAACAGGGCAGGTTGTTACTAAAGGTGAAGTAATAGCTGGCATAGGTTCCACAGGTGTTTCTTCAGGCAACCATCTTCATTACGAGGTAAGGTTTTTACATAAAAGGTTAGACCCTGCTAATTTTGTAAAATGGTCTTTGCAAGATTATTATCAAATTTTTAAAGAAGTAAAGGAGGTTCCATGGGGATCTTTAACTCAAAGAGTACAGAAAAACGTTCAAATGGTGGAAAAACAATTATTGCTGCGGGATGTCAAATAAGCGGAGAAGTAATTAATTTAGACGGTCGCTTACATATAGATGGGCAAATAGATGGAATTATAGAAACCGACTATGATATTTCTATTGGTTTAGCAGGCAGGGTAAAAGGGCTAATAAAAGCTAAAACAATTATAGTAAGTGGCACAATAGAAGGCAAAGTTTCTTGTGAGACTATTGAAATATTAAAAAGTGGTAAATTTATTGGCGAGGTAACTTGCGGTGAAATTATTATTGAAGCAGGCGGTAAATTTATTGGAGAAAGTAGAGAGTTAACCGAAGGTGGAATGATAGTTGGCATTAACGAAACTGAATCAACAGAATTGACTAACAAGTTATTAAATAAACAAACAGAAGAATAAAAAAATGAATAAAACATATGATATCGCCGTAGTTGGAGCAACAGGTGCGGTTGGTGAAACAATTTTAAAAGTATTAGCAGAAAGAAGTTTTCCTGTAGGTAATATTTATCTATTAGCCAGTAAACGCTCTGTAGGTAAAAGGCTAGAATTTAATGGTAGCTGGTTAAAAATTATAGATTTAGCAGAATTTGATTTTTCACAAACACAAATAGCTTTATTTTCACCTGGGGCAAATATTTCACGAGAATATGCTCCAAAAGCCGCTGCGGCTGGTTGTATAGTTATAGATAATACCTCAGAATTTAGATATGACGATGATATCCCTTTAATAGTTCCTGAAGTAAATCCACAAGCTATATCTGCTTATAAAAATAGAGGTATTATAGCTAACCCAAATTGCTCTACCATTCAAATGTTAGTAGCATTAAAGCCTATTTATGATGCCGTAGGTATTAATAGAATAAATGTATCAACCTACCAAGCCGTGTCAGGTTCTGGTAAAGATGCTATTAAAGAATTAGCCAAACAAACAGCTAACTTATTAAATATGCAACCTGTAGAAACCAAAGTATATCCTAAACAAATTGCTTTTAACGTAATACCACAAATTGATGTTTTTCAAGAAAATGGTTATACCAAAGAAGAAATGAAAATGGTTTGGGAGACCAAGAAAATAATGGGCGACGATACCATTCAAGTAAACCCAACAGCCGTAAGAGTACCAGTATTTTTTGGGCATTCAGAAGCTATAAACATTGAAACCAAACAAAAAATCACAGCCAAAGAAGCAAAAAAACTTTTTACCGAATTTGCAGGTATAGAGTTAATTGATGAACATGTAGATGGTGGCTACCCTACAGCAGTATCTGATGCTGCAGATAGTAACCTTGTATATGTAGGACGAGTTAGAGAAGATATCTCTTGTGAAAAAGGCCTAAATATTTGGGTTGTAGCAGATAATGTAAGAAAAGGTGCTGCTACTAATGCGGTACAAATTGCAGAATTATTAATAAAGAGCTATATTTGAACATTGCTCTTGGGGTTGAATACCAAGGCACTAATTATTGTGGCTGGCAAATTCAAAAACACTGTAATGGCGTACAAAAACTTGTACAACAAGCAATTAGTGAAGTAGCAAATGAGCCTATAACCATATACTGTGCAGGTAGAACTGATAGCGGAGTGCATGCAATAGGGCAAGTAGTTAACTTTATAACCACGGCTAAGCGCCCTCCTAACGCTTGGATCGAAGGCGTTAATACAAAACTTCCCAGAGATATCCGCATTGTTTGGCAAACAGAAGTAGACAATGACTTTAATGCAAGGTTTAGTGCTACTGCTAGGCAATATAGATATGTTATTTACAATAATAAAATTGCCTCAGCAATTTTAGCTAACAAAGTAACTTGGGAAAAAAGCACCTTAAATTATAAATTAATGAACACCGCTGCCCAGCCATTACTTGGCGAACATGACTTTAGCGCCTTTAGAGCATCTTCTTGCCAAGCACCCCACGCAAAACGCAATATTCAACAAATCTCTGTTAGTACAAATGCTAATTTTATATTTATTGATATAAAAGCAAATGCTTTTTTACACCATATGGTACGAAACATTGCTGG
>CAZJWQ010000141.1:0-4081 GCA_964549645.1 uncultured Piscirickettsiaceae bacterium
GTAGTTGCCGATATGCAAGCTGCCAAACCAATGGATAGATTAATTTGTGGAGATGTAGGTTTTGGTAAAACAGAAGTTGCCATGCGTGCATCTTTTATTGCCGCCTACTCAGGCAAACAAGTAGCTGTGTTAGTACCAACAACCTTATTATCACAACAACATTTAGACAACTTTACCAACCGATTTGCCGATTGGGGCATAAAAATAGCAGGTTTATCACGTTTTCAAAACGCCAAAGAAACTAAAAAGATTTTAGAAGATATAAAAACCGGGCAAGTAGATATAATAATTGGCACGCATAAATTAATTCAAAAAGAAACCGTTTTTAAAAATCTAGGTTTAATAATTATAGATGAAGAGCACAGGTTTGGAGTAAGGCAAAAAGAACAATTAAAAAAAATGCGTGCAGAAGTTGATGTAATGACCATGACCGCAACCCCAATCCCCAGAACTTTAAATATGGCAATGAATGATTTAAGAGATTTATCAATTATAGCCACCCCACCAGCTAAAAGATTAGCTGTACAAACGTTTGTACAAGAATGGAATAACGACATAGTAAAAGATGCCTGCCTTAGAGAAATTAGACGTGGTGGGCAAATTTATATTTTATTTAATAATGTAGCTCAAATAAATAAAATGGCTGAAGATATTCAAACCCTACTACCAGAAGCAAAAGTAAATATTGCCCACGGGCAAATGCATGAAAAAGAACTTGAACAAGTAATGCAAGATTTTTACCATAGACGTTTTAATATTTTAGTCTGCACCACAATTATAGAAACCGGCATAGACATACCAACCGCCAATACCATTTTAATCCACCGAGCCGACAAATTTGGCTTAGCACAACTACACCAACTAAGAGGCAGAGTTGGGCGTTCGCACCATAAAGCCTATGCCTACATGTTTAGTGCCGGTAAGGCACTAATAAGTAAAGATGCCAACAAACGTTTAGATGCAATAGTAAAACACAACACTCTTGGTGCAGGTTTTATGCTAGCTAGCCATGATTTAGAAATAAGAGGCGCAGGTGAACTACTCGGCGATGGGCAGTCTGGGCAAATTGCCGAAATAGGCTTTAGCATGTATGCAGAACTTTTAGATAGAGCGGTAAAATCTTTAAAAGCAGGCAAACAACCAGCATTAAATTTACAACTAGATCATGGTGTAGAAGTTAATTTAGGGCTACCTGCATTAATACCAGCAGACTACTTGCCAGATATTCATACACGTTTAGTATTTTACAAACGTATAGCAAGTGCAAAAAATAATGCTCAATTACAAGAGTTAGAAGTAGAAATGATAGATAGATTTAATCTACTACCACCACAAGTAAAAAATCTTTTTGCCACCACCACCATTAAATTATTAGCACAACCAATAAATTTAGCTAAAATAGACGCTAGTGAAAACAGCATTAGAATAGTTTTTGGCAAAAAACCCAACATAAACCCAATAAAATTAATAAAATTAGTTCAACAAAACCCTAAAAATTATATTTTAAAAGGGCAAACTGAATTAAAATATTTAAATACCATGCCTAAAACCATACAACGCACACAAGCAATAGAATTAATACTTGCCACAATTAGAGACTGAATATGTTTATAAAAAAAATAATCTTGATACTATCAATAGCTTTAATTAGCTCTATTGCTAAAGCAGAAGAAACGGCAGAAAAAGCAGAAATTTTTAAAGTAGAAATAATAGTATTTGAAAACTTAGCACAAAAAGGCTGGGTAGAAGAATACTGGCCACAAGATATAGACTTAATAAACACCAACAGGGCAATTAACACTACAGCTTTATCTCGACATAGTAATATGCTCAATGGTGCAAAATCAAGAATGACCAGAGCAGCAGGCTACAATATTTTATTTCATAAATCTTGGTTGATTAATGCCCAACCAAGATCAAAAACACAACCTATTCTAATAAATACCAACCCACAATCAGCACAACAATCAAGCTTAAATGGCTATTTACATTTTTATAAAGAACGCTTTGTGCATGTTGACATAAAGCTAGATTTAGACAAAAAAATACCCACAACAATAAAAGAAAAATTTGCCAAACAACAAAATATCCCAATAAATGAATTACCAAATTTTTGGCAATTTCAAATTAAAGAATCACGAAAAATACGTTCTAATCAATTACACTACATAGACCACCCTTTATTTGGAGCCCTAGTACAGATTAGATGGCAAAGAGATATGTAACTGGCATTGTGTTATACCTATTTTCTTGTTTCTGCCTTAGCGTAAACGATGCCACGCTCTCTTTTACCAACAGCAATAACATAGATAACTATTTCTTTGTCGCTTACCTCATAAACTAAACGATAACCTACTGACCGAAGTTTGATTTTATAGGCATCTTTAAAACCACGTAATTGGCTCGCTTTAATGCGCGGATTTTGTAACCTTTCTTTTAATTTTTTCTTAAACTGTTTTTGAATCGGAGGAGCTAATTTTTTCCATTCTTTTAGTGCACTCGGTAAAAATTTGAGTTTATAGCTCATTTATATCTACTTCTACTGCTTTAATCTTTTCACTAGCACGGTCAGTAACAATTTGTGCTAGCTCATAATCTTCTAACTTATCCATGAGCCATTCATATGTTTCTGCTGGAACTAGATAGGCAGCAGGGACATTATGATTAAGAATAGCGATAGGTGAGCCCTCAGCTTCGTTTAATAGAGCTGTAGGATTTTTTTTTAGTTCTGAAATACTTGCAGAACAACTTGAAAGCACTTGTTTCATGGGGTGATCCTATTTTTAATTAAAACCTAAATAACAACCCAAATATAGACCTTTTGTTAGTGATTTGCAAGCAAATTTTATTTGAGTGCAAGCCCTTGTTTGCTAGGTGTTTGCAAAAAATCTTAGCTTCACCCATTGGTTAAGCGGGCATTTTTTGTGAATGCCTAGCGAATAAGGGCTGGTGCTAGATGCCAATTCTCTATCTTAGATTTTTATACCGAAACTAAACGCCCTATTCCGCTTGGTAATGGTGTTGGTTATGCTGATTCTACTGATTCTGCTGATTATGTCTTGAATGTGCCGACTACCTTAACTGCTAAAATTTTCTTGTATAATGAGTGGTTGAACTCAAACCAAACTAAAACGGACTTGGCTTTAAAAGTGGGTACACCTAAGCAAAACTTTAACCGCTTATTTGATTTTAAGTATAAGTCTAAAATTGAGACTATTGAGAGTGCTTTGGCGGTAATGGGAAAGCGGTTGGACTTAACTTTGAGCTAAGGTTTATATTAATTTTACTACTCGCTGAGTAGATACAAAAAATAATGGAACATCCCGAGATTTACCCATTTGTTTCAAAATTTTCACAAAAAGTGGTGATGAAAAATCCCCTTATTTAATTATTTATCAGCACAATACAAATAAAACGATAATAATGGCAATTTTCCATAACAAACGAAACCCACAAAAACGACTAAACCGAGAGAATAATTGGGGTCAGGAATAATTGTAATTTTACTCTGACCCCAATTATTTAGCCTTTTGTCTATGTTGCAAATCAACAACTGCGACCAACACTCTTTCATTATCAATCAAGTAAAACAAACGATAACTACCAATTCGATACCGATAATAACCCTCTAAATTACCTTTTAATTTTTTAATGTTGGTGCCAAAAAATGGGTTCTCTCTTAATTGCGGATAAACAATTTGTATAATCTTACTATAAACCTTATCGTCTATCTTCTTTCTAGTTTTGGTAAAAGTTTTGGTTTCTGCAATCTGAAATTTAGACAATCGTATAATCCCCAACTTTCAAATCATTAAAGCCACTTTCTAAATTATCAAGCAGTGCCTTGTCTTGTAAAACCTCTCTCATCTCAAGTTCATCAACATATTGATCTGTCACTAAATATTGCATCGTAGCAAATTCAATAAAATTTGAGATGTTTCGCTTTTGCCCTTCTGCGGCCAGCTTGATAGTTTTATAAATATCATCATCAACACGCATAGTTACTGTTTTCATATCAATCACCTTTATTTGAATAAATATATAAACTATTATATTCAATTTTATTCATATGTCAAATTTA
>CAZJWQ010000142.1:0-4026 GCA_964549645.1 uncultured Piscirickettsiaceae bacterium
CCTTTGCGTTTGGCATAGTCTTCTACTTGGTCACGCCCGATTGAGCCTACCCCGAAATATCTAGCATTAGGGTGAGAAAAATAAGTACCAGATACCGCAGCGGTTGGAAACATTGCAAAGCTGTCGGTTATTTCTAAACCGATTGCTTCATCTGGTTTTAATATTTCCCACATAATGCCTTTTTCGGTATGGTCAGGGCAGGCTGGATAGCCTGCGGCTGGTCTAATGCCTAGATAGCGTTCTTTAATTAAATCTTCGTTGGTTAGTTTTTCTGCACTTGAATAACCCCAGTCATCTTTACGAACTATTTCGTGTAGAGTTTCAGCAAAGGCTTCGGCAAATCTGTCGGCTAGGGCTTTTATCATTATTGAATCATAGTCATTAAGGTCTTTTTCAAAGCGTTCGATATGTTCATCAATACCAATACCCGTGGTAACCGCAAATAGCCCAATATAATCAGCGATGCCTGTTTCTTTTGGGGCTATGTAGTCGGTTAAACATTGGTTTTTTGTTCCGCGTTGTTTTTCTGCTTGTTGGCGAATGTGGTGCAGTCTGGTTAACTCTTTTGTGCGGGTATCGTCGGTATAAATAATAATGTCATCACCATCGCTATTGGCAGGGTAAAAACCATAAATAGCTTTGGCTTTTAGCCATTTTTCATCGATAATTTTTTTAAGCATTTCATTTGCTTCAGCAAATAATTTAGTCGCTGCTTCACCTACAACTTTATCTTTTAATATTCTTGGGTATCTTCCATGTAGTTCCCATGCTTGAAAAAATGGTGACCAGTCAAATTTTTCTAGTAGTGTTGCTAGTGAAAAATCTTCAATAACTTTAGTGCCTAAAAACTTCGGTTTGGTTGGGGTTATTTCTTGCCAGTCTTCTAAAGTAAAAATTGCATTGGCTCTAGCTTTGGTTATTGAGGTACGCTTTTTTAGCTTTGCTCTAGCTTTGCGTTCTTCACGAACTTGTTTATATTCTGCTTTTATTTTAGCTGCAAAACCTGCTTTTAAAGCAACTGAAATTAAACTTTGGGCAACCCCAACTGCACGAGAAGCATCTTTTACATAAACCACTGGATTGTTGTATTTAGGTTCTATTTTTACCGCAGTATGTGCTTTAGAAGTAGTTGCCCCACCAATTAATAATGGTAAGTTCATGCCTCTTTCTTGCATTAGTTTTGCGACATTTACCATTTCTTCTAACGAGGGGGTGATTAAGCCAGAAAGCCCGATTACATTTGCTCCTTTTTCAATAGCTGTATCTAATATTTTTTCTGCGGGAACCATAACTCCTAAATCTATAACTTCAAAATTATTACATTGCAAAACTATCCCAACAATATTTTTACCAATATCATGCACATCGCCTTTTACGGTTGCCATGACAATTTTACCCTGCACACGACCAGCTTGTTTTTCAGCTTCTAAAAATGGGTCAAGATAGGCAACTGCTCGTTTCATTACTCGGGCAGACTTTACTACTTGTGGTAAGAACATTTTACCCGCGCCAAATAAGTCGCCAACCACATTCATGCCGTCCATTAATGCGCCTTCTATTACATTAATTGGCGCACCAAGTTTTACTCTAGCTTCTTCGGTATCGTCTTCGATAAAGTCGGTTATACCTTTTACAAGTGAATGTTCTAGGCGTTTTTCGACGGTAGTTTCACGCCAACTTAAATCGGCTTTTTTACTAGCAGTTGTGCCATCACCAAAAAACTCTGCCGCTACTTCTAATAGGCGTTCACCTGCATCAGGGTCTTTATTTAAAATTACATCATCAACTGCTTTTTTTAATCTTTGAGGAATATCATCGTAAATTGCCATTTGCCCAGCATTTACAATCCCCATATCCATACCTTCTTTTATAGAATAGTATAAGAAGACCGAGTGAATAGCCTCACGAACAGGGTTGTTACCACGAAAAGAGAAGGATACATTAGATACCCCCCCAGATATTTTTGCATGAGGCAAATTGGCTTTTATCCAAGTAACTGCTTGGATAAAATCCAAGCCATAATTATTATGCTCTTCAATACCTGTTGCCACGGCAAAAATATTTGGATCGAAAATAATATCTTGCGGTAAAAAGTTTACTTTTTCGGTTAAGACTTGATAAGATTTTTTACAGATTTCAATTTTTCTAGCTAAAGTATCTGCTTGCCCATTTTCATCAAACGCCATTACTATGGTAGCAGCACCATATTTTTTAATTAATTTGGCATGGTGAATAAATGCTTCTTCACCTTCTTTAAGCGAGATTGAATTTACAATGCCTTTACCTTGAATACATTGCAAACCTGCTTCAATAACCTCCCATTTGGAGGAATCTACCATAATTGGCACACGGGAGGCTTCGGGCTCAGATGCTAGTAAATTTAAAAACTTTACCATACATTCTTTAGACTCTAACATGCCTTCATCCATGTTGACATCTATTATTTGTGCACCTTCCATAACCTGTTTAACTGCTATTTCAACTGCTTCATCAAAGTTGTCTTCAATTATTAAGCGTTTAAATTTAGCCGAACCTGTCACATTATTTCTTTCGCCAACATTTACAAATAAAGTTGATTCATCAATATTAAGTGGTTCTAAGCCAGAAAGGCGACAAGCAGTTTTTATCTTAGGTAATTTACGCGTAGGGTATTTTTGAGCAGCATCAGCCATAGCTTTAACATGGTCTGGAGTAGTTCCACAACAACCTCCGATAATATTTATCCAGCCATTTTTAGCCCAAATTTGAATTTCATTAGCCATCTGTTCATCAGTTTCATCATAGCCACCAAACTCATTTGGTAAACCAGCATTAGGGTGGACAGAAACGAAAGTCTCACAAACTCGGCTTAATTCTTCTACATAAGGACGTAATTCTTGTGGTCCTAAAGCACAGTTTAAACCAACACTTAAAGGTTCAGCATGAGCAATTGCATTGTAAAATGCTTCAGTTGTTTGCCCTGATAAAGTTCTACCAGAGGCATCAGTAATTGTGCCAGAAAGATGAATAGGTACTTCAAAACCAACTTCTTCTTCCACTTGTTTAACCGCAAAAATAGCCGCTTTTGCATTCAAAGTATCAAACACGGTTTCAATCAAAATAGTATCTGCACCACCATCAAGCAAAGCTTTGGTGGCTTGAATATAAGTAACAACTAAATCATCAAAAGAAGTATTACGAAAAGAGGGGTCATTTACATCAGGAGAAATAGAAGCCGTACGATTAGTAGGGCCAAGTACCCCCATTACAAAACGAGGCATTCCATCTTCATCTTCAGCAATATCACAAGCTTCTCTAGCAATCTTAGCCGACTCAAAATTGATTTCTGTAACATGTTCTTCCATGTCATAATCAGCTTGAGCAATAACCGTAGCATTAAAAGAGTTGGTTTCTAAAATATCGGTACCATTACGCAAAAATTCCAAATGAATATCGCGAATAAGCTCTGGCATAGTAATAACCAGAATGTCATTATTTCCTTTAATATCCATATGATAATCAACAAAACGAGAACCACGAAAATCAGCTTCGCTAAGTTTTTTGTCTTGAATCATCGTACCCATAGCACCATCTAACACAACTACTCGTTGGGTTAATAATTGTTTAAGCTGGGCAATTCGCTTGGTTCTGTTTGCTAGTAAAGTCATGGGGTAAATATATTTTGATAAATAAAAGAAGTATTGTAACCGTTAGTAAGCATATTTCTGGGTGATTTTTTATTAGGAATGCTTTGATTTGGGTGAGAAATACTTTAGGGCACCTCTAAAAACCTAAGCACAATTTATGAAACGCATAAAACAGCGCCTTTTTTACCCAAAAACTCGGTCAATAGCACACTATTCACCTCTTTTTTGGGTAAAAAATGCACTATTTTCTACATTCCATAAATCACACTTAGGTTTTTAGAGGTGCCCTTTAACTTTTTTAATTCCCTCGCAGGAGCGTGGAAACTAGAAAATCATATAAAGCTATCTAAATAACTTTTGAAAACCTATTTTGAGTTTTTTCATTTAAATAAGCATCAAA
>CAZJWQ010000143.1:0-4022 GCA_964549645.1 uncultured Piscirickettsiaceae bacterium
ATTGGTGATGAAGAGCTTGTAGTAATGCTCTGGGCAAATGAAAATTTTGATAAAACACGACCAGACACTGTAGCACATAAGGTTTAGATAAATGAAAAAATTAAAAATAGTAACAGTAGTTGGTACTCGCCCAGAAATTATCAGACTTTCTTGTGTTATAAAAAAGTTAGATGAGCATTGTGAACATATTTTAGTCCACACAGGTCAAAACTATGATTATGAGTTAAATGAGATATTTTTTAATGATTTAAATATTCGCAAGCCTGATTACTTCCTAGGAGTAGCAGGGGGAACAGCTGCCGAAACAATCGGTAATGTAATTATAGGGGTTGATAAAGTGTTAGCTGAAGTTAACCCTGAAGCTATGTTAGTTTTAGGAGACACTAATAGTTGCATGGCAGTATTGCCAGCAAAGCGTAGAAAGATTCCAACATTTCACATGGAAGCAGGAAACAGATGTTTTGACCAACGTGTTCCAGAAGAAATTAATCGCCGTTTAGTTGACCATATGGCTGATATTAACCTTACTTACAGCAGTATTGCTCGTGATTATCTTTTACGTGAAGGCTTGCCTGCCGATATGATTATTAAAACTGGTAGCCCTATGTTTGAGGTATTAAATACCTATCAAAAAGGAATTGACTCTTCTGATATATTAATACGCTTAAATTTAAAAAAACATAATTTTTTTGTAGTGAGTGCTCATCGTGAAGAAAATATTGATTCAGATAAGAATTTTTTAAATTTAATAGAATCATTGAATCTAATTGCAAAGACCTATAAAATTCCAGTGATTGTATCCACACACCCACGAACACAAAATCGCATTGATGCTATGAACATTAAATTTAATCCTTTAGTTCAATTATTAAAGCCAATAGGATTTAAAGATTACAACAAATTACAAGTTTCTTCTAAGGCAGTATTGTCAGACAGTGGAACAATAAATGAAGAGTCTTCCATTATGAATTTTCCTGCTCTAAATTTGCGTGAGGCACATGAAAGACCTGAAGGAATGGAAGAAGCAGCAGTAATTATGGTCGGGTTAGGTTCTGAACGTATTATGCAAGGCTTAGCAATTTTAGAAACCCAACCAAGAGATGATGAACGACTGATTCGAAAAGTATATGATTATTCTATGCCAAATGTATCAGATAAAATAGTTCGTATTGTTCATAGCTATACAGATTATGTAAATCGTGTAGTTTGGAAAAAGTATTGAAAATGCACATTTTAGTTATTTCACAGTATTTTTGGCCCGAAAACTTTAAGATTAATGATTTATGCTCTGAGCTCGTTAATAGGGGGCATAAAATAACTGTTTTAACAGGCAAACCAAATTATCCCGACGGTGAAGTGTTTAATGATTATTTAAATAACCCAGCTAAATTTAAATCTTATGCCGGGTGTGATGTAGTTCGTGTTCCAATGATCGCAAGAGGAAAAGGTAGTTCAATTAAGCTCATGTTAAATTATTTAACTTTTGCGTTATCAGCAACTTTTATAGGTGCTTGGAAATTAAAAAGTAAACAATTTGACGTTATTTTTGTTTTTGAGCCTTCGCCTATCACCGTCGGTATTCCTGCTATTTTTCTTAAAAAAGTAAAGAAACTACCTGTGGTATTCTGGGTTTTAGATTTATGGCCCGAAACACTTGAAGCAGTGGGAGTTGTAAAGTCTAAGACTGGTTTAAAATTGATAGGGAGCCTAGTTTCATTTATATATAATAGATGTGATTTGGTGTTAGGTCAGTCTAAAGCATTCTATTTAGGCATATCTCGTTACTGTAAAGATGAATCAAAAATAAAGTATTTTCCAAGTTGGTTTGAAAGTGTTTTTTCATCACCTACATTGCCTAATGATAAGTTTCAAAACTTTACTGGTTTTAAAGTTTTGTTTGCAGGTAATATTGGGGAGGCACAGGATTTTCCGGCCATTCTTAAAGCTATAGATATTTTAACAAGGCGTAAGCTAAATTTTAAGGTTTTTATAGTCGGCGATGGTCGTAATTTAGGTTGGGTAAAGCAAGAAATAGAAAAAAGAAAACTTACAGAGTATGCTGTTTTATTAGGAAGGCATCCTCTTGAATTAATGCCATGCTTCTATTATTCTGCGGATGCTTTATTAGTTACTTTAAAAGAGAGCCCTGTATTTGCGATGACGATTCCAGGTAAACTTCAGTCTTATATGGTGGCAGGGAAACCAATATTAACAATGTTATCAGGGGAGGGCTCTAGAATTGTTGAAGAAGCAGGCTGTGGTTTGGTTGCTAAATCAGGTGATGCTATGGCGTTAGCAGATAATATTGAATGTATGTCTAAAATGGATCCTACTGAATTAATATCATTTGGCAAAAAAGCGAAACATTATTCTGATACTGAATTTAATAGAGATATATTAATTAGTCAGCTAGAGGCTTGGTTCTATGAGTTGTCTCATAAATCAAAGGAATTTAAAAAATGATTTTAGTAACAGGAGCGACAGGGTTTGTTGGCAAGGAGCTGATTTCTCAATTCTTGCTAAGAAAAAATAAGGTAAACGCAATTGTTCGTAAGAACACTAAAGAATTATCACTTGAAATCAAACAATTTACGGTCGCAGATTTTGGTGATTTATCTTCTAAAATTTCATTAAAAAATATTAAAGAAAGTTTACAAGAAGTCGATGTGGTTATTCATACCGCCGCTCGAGTGCACGTTATGAACGATAGTGTTGCTGACCCATTAACAGAATTTAGAAAAGTAAATAGTGATGCTACTTTAACCTTAGCTCGTATGGCAGCAGATTCAAGAGTAAATCGGTTTGTATTTTTAAGTTCAATCAAGGTAAATGGGGAGTTAACTAGAGGTGGTTGTCCTTTTGCACCCAATGATGAATATATTCCTACAGACCCTTATGGGCTGTCTAAATATGAAGCAGAGCAGGGTTTATTAAAAATTGCAAAAGATACAGGAATGGAAGTTGTAATTATTAGACCTCCATTAGTTTATGGTAGTGGAGTAAAGGCTAATTTTGCCTCGATGTTAAAGTGGGTAAATAAAGGCGTTCCTTTACCTTTCGGGGCTATCCACAATAAACGCTCGTTAGTAGCACTAGATAACCTAGTTGATTTTATTATTTTGTGTGCAGATAGAGAAAAATCGCCAAAAGCAGCTAACCAAGTATTTTTAATTTCAGATGGTGAAGATGTTTCAACAACTCAATTATTGCAAAAAGTTGCTAAAGCATTTAATAAACGTACGTGGTTAATTCCTATACCTGTCTCTGTGATGACTTTTTTTGCTAAATTATTGGGTAAGGGTGATGTAGCAAATCGTTTATTTGGCTCTTTAGAAGTAGATAGCTCAAAAGCACGAGAGTTATTAGGCTGGAAACCCGTTATTAGCATGGATGAACAGTTACAAAAAATCGCTAAGGAATTTAAGTGAAAAGAATCTTTGATGTTTTATTGGTTTTAATAGCCACTTTTATTTTATTTATTCCCATATTGATAGTAGCTTTTATGGTCAAATTAACCTCTAAAGGCTCGGTTTTATATTGGTCTGAACGAGTAGGAAAAGATAACAAAACTTTTAAAATGCCTAAGTTTCGTAGTATGAAAATAGATACTCCTGCCGTTGCTACCCATTTATTAAAAGACCCTAAAAGTGTTTTAACCCCAATTGGAGATTTTTTGAGGAAATCAAGCTTAGATGAGCTACCACAATTATGGTGTATTTTAAACGGTAAAATGAGCTTTGTTGGGCCACGCCCAGCTTTATTTAATCAGGATGATTTAATAGAATTAAGAACAAAAAAAGGGGTGCATAAATTTCTGCCAGGTTTAACAGGTTGGGCTCAAGTTAATGGTCGTGATGAGTTACCCATACCTAAAAAAGTAGATTTAGATGTTGAATATTTAGCTAAACACAGTTTTTGGTTCGATAATTATATTTTATGGCTTACTTTTTTAAAGGTAATCAAAAGGGATGGAGTTTCACATTGAGACCTTTGCATAATTCATCACTCTCCCTGCTCAAATT
>CAZJWQ010000144.1:0-3964 GCA_964549645.1 uncultured Piscirickettsiaceae bacterium
TTAATGAAACCAGTTCGCCGTGCCTTAATTAGTGTATCTGATAAAACAGGTATTTTAGAGTTTGCTAAAAGCCTAAGCTCTCTTAACATTGAAATTCTTTCTACAGGAGGCACTTATAAAGTTTTGTCTGATGCAGGTTTAACAGTTACAGAAGTCTCTGACTACACAGGTTTTCCTGAAATGATGGATGGCAGAGTAAAAACATTGCACCCAAAAATTCATGGTGGTTTACTAGGTCGTCGTGGTACAGATGATGAGGTAATGAAAAAGCATGGCATACAGGCTATTGATATGGTAGTAGTTAATTTATATCCATTTGAAGCCACAATAGCTAATAAAGATTGTTCATTAGAAGATGCTATAGAAAATATAGATATTGGCGGGCCAACCATGTTACGTTCGGCGGCTAAAAACCATAAAGATGTTGCAGTACTAACAGATCCTGCCAGTTATCAAAGCATACTAACCGAGTTAAAAGAAAATAATGTACATTTAAGCCATGCTACACGTTTTGATTTAGCAATTAAAACCTTTGAGCAAACTGCTCGTTATGACGGTATTATAGCCAATTATTTTGGCACGATGTTTTCTACAGAAAATGATACTTTCCCTCGCACTTTTAACAGCCAATTTAATCTTAAGCAAATTATGCGTTATGGCGAGAACCCGCATCAAAAAGCTGCTTTTTATACTGAAAAGCATACAGCAGAAAACTCAATTTCTACAGCCAAACAACTACAAGGTAAAGAATTATCTTTTAATAATATAGCTGATACAGATGCCGCATTAGAACTAGTAAAAACCTTTAGCCAAACTGCTTGCGTAATAGTAAAACATGCCAACCCATGTGGTGTTGCCATCGGTAGCTCTGTGTTAGAATGTTATAACAAAGCTTACGCTACCGACCCAACTTCAGCCTTTGGAGGCATTATTGCTTTTAATAGCCAATTAGACTCTGATACCGCACAAGCAATTGTTGAACGCCAATTTGTAGAAGTAATTATAGCGCCAAGCATTTCTAAAAACGCACAGCAAATAATAGCAAGTAAACCAAATTTACGCTTGCTATCTTGTGGAGATTTAAACAAGCAACTACCTACACTTGACTATAAAAAAGTAACGGGTGGAATTTTAATTCAAGATAGAGATCTTGGCGAAGTAACGGCCAATGATTTAAAAATAGTATCAACCAGAACTCCTACAGATGCAGAATTAAATGACCTGCTATTTGCTTGGAAAGTAGCTAAATATGTAAAATCTAACGCCATAGTCTATGTAAAAGATGGTATGACTATTGGTGTAGGAGCGGGGCAAATGAGCCGAGTGTATTCAGCAAAAGTAGCAGGTATTAAAGCCGCAGATGAAAATTTAGAAGTAACAGGTTCAGTAATGGCATCAGATGCCTTCTTCCCTTTTCGAGACGGTATAGATGCAGCTGCTAAAGCAGGTATTACTGCCGTTATTCACCCAGGTGGTTCAATGCGAGATCAAGAAGTAATCGACGCGGCCAACGAGCATAATATTGCCATGGTTTTTACCAGCATGCGTCATTTTAAACATTAAGGAAGCGCTGAATAACTAACTTGAAATTCTGTGGGTCTTCTAGCTAGTCAATTATAGGCATGTTTCACAGATAATGGTTATTCCATTGTCAAGAAACATAACGACGAAGTGGCTAGCTAGAAGACCCACCCGTAGGGGCTTAGCCAAGTTTTCCACACCGCCGTTAACATTTTTTATAATAGCTGGCTATTATTGCAAAATGTTGCCTAGTTGTGAAAAATTTGGCGTTGCCAGAATTCAAGTTAGTTATTCAGCGTTTCCTTAGATACTGTCTTACACTAAAGAGAATAAATAAATGAAAGTATTAATTATTGGTAGTGGCGGTCGTGAGCATGCCTTAGCATGGAAAACAATCCAATCTGCAAAAGTAGAAAAAGTATTTGTGGCACCAGGTAATACAGGTACTCTACTAGAAGATGGCGTAGAAAATGTAAATTTAGCTGTAGATGATTTAAAAGGTTTAGCAGATTTTGCCAAAAATAACAATATAGATTTAACAATTGTAGGGCCAGAAGTACCGTTAGTTCTTGGTATAGTCGATTTATTTGAACAAGCAGGGTTAAAATGTTTTGGACCAAATAAAGCCGCCGCACAATTAGAAGGTTCTAAAGCTTTTTCTAAAGATTTTTTAGCTAAATACAATATACCTACTGCTGAATATAAAGTATTTACCAAAATAGACCCTGCCGTTGCCTATATTAACCAAATGGGCGCGCCAATAGTAATAAAAGCCGATGGTCTAGCAGCAGGTAAAGGGGTTATTTTAGCCGACACTATTGAGCAGGCAATTACTGCCGTAAAAGACATGCTAGCAGGTAATAAATTTGGCAAAGCAGGCTCTAGGGTAGTAATAGAAGAGTTTTTAATAGGTGAAGAAGCAAGTTTTATTGTAATAGCCGACGGTACAAATATTTTACCAATGGTAACATCACAAGACCATAAAGCACTTAATGATGGAGATATAGGTCCAAATACTGGCGGCATGGGTGCTTATAGCCCTGCTCCAGTAGTTACCAGAAGCATTCATGACCGAATTATGAACGAAGTTATTAAGCCAACCATTAAAGGTATGGCGCAAGATGGCAACCCTTTTACTGGTTTTTTATATGCAGGCATAATGGTTAGTAGCGATGGAACTCCAAAAGTATTAGAGTTTAATGTACGTTTTGGTGACCCAGAAACCCAGCCTATTATGATGCGCTTGCAGTCTGACTTAGCAGAGCTATGTTTAGCTGCAGTAGATAAAAAATTAAATGAAGTAACAGCTAAGTGGGATTACAGACCTGCTTTAGGGGTTGTTTTAGCGGCAGGCGGTTATCCAGATAGCTACCAAACAGGAAATGTGGTAAGTGGCATAACAAATGCTTGTGATAATGATACAGATGTTAAAGTGTTTCATGCAGGGACAAGTTTAAATAATAACAAAGAGCTGATCACAGCAGGCGGTAGGGTTGTATGTGTTAGCGCTATTGCAGATAGCGTAACTGAAGCCCAAACAAAGGCTTATAAAGCAATAGCTAAAATTAGTTGGCAAAATATGTACCATAGAACAGATATAGGTCATAAAGCAATTTTAAGAGAATTATTTAAGGGGTAGCAAATGTCAGAAATAGAAGATGTCCATAATCATTACGAACGTAAAGTTATTGATCAAATAAATAACAACTACCTAGATAAAGGCTTAACAGAAACTCAGCTGGCAGATTTATCATGCATTGCTTTAAATATAATTCCGCCAAGATATATTAGGCATGATATTGACATGTCTTTTTATATGACGTCTGCTGAATACCATAAAATAGAGTTAAATATAACTATAGCACTTAAGCAAGCTTATATAAAACTCATAAATTCTGATAGAGATAGTGGTTAAAAAATAGTCAGACATTCTTTAAGTTTTATAGTTTTGGTTTGAACCTTGCTTTTATTTTGCATATAGAAATAATTAAAATTTATTAAGGAAGAATTCTGTGTTTTATAATAAAGTGAGTCAAGATTTAAGAGTTAGTAATGCAGAAATATTAGATTTAAAGCTTAAAAATAAAGAGTTGCTCGCTGAAGTTGATAGCCTTAAGGGTGAGCTCTCTAAAAATAAAGCAAGTTCTACTAATGAAGAGGCTAAAGAAGTTGCAGAATTAATGGATGTTTTGATCTCATCTTGTGAAGATGGTATGAACTTTCTAAAACATGTTTCCAAAAGCAGTACTCAAGATTTGGAAAGCATGAATAAACTAAACTCGTTAAATGCCGATAGTCTTGCAGGTTTTACAAGCGATTCTGCAGACATTTTTAGATCTTTAAGCTCTATACACAGTCGCTCTTTAAATCTTAAAAAGAATTCTGAAGCTCTCGATGAAAGTGTTCTTTCTATAGCTGAAATAATTAATTTAATTAAAGGGAT
>CAZJWQ010000145.1:0-3952 GCA_964549645.1 uncultured Piscirickettsiaceae bacterium
GTGGTATAGATATGCTAGATTTACGAGCAAGGCAAGTTTGTTTAGAAGACATTAGTTCTTTTGATTATATCTTGGCTATGGATACTTCTAATTATGCGGACTTAATAGATTTAGCCTTGCATGACGATAAAAGTAAAATCAAACTTTTTTTAGATTTTTCAAAAGAATACACAGAAACTGAAGTACCTGACCCTTATTATGGAGGGGTAGACGGTTTTAATCATGTATTTAATTTAGTGAGTTCGGCATCTAAAGGCTTATTGCAAGAGATTAAAGATAAATATAAAATCATTTAATTTAATATTTTGGATTGTAACTTGCTTAATTGTTTAAAAGTATTAACTAAAGCCCTAATCCTCGGATAGAGATTGGATATATAGTGCTAGTCCTTGTTTGCTAGGCGTTTACAAAAAATCTTAGCTTAACCCATCGGTTAAGCGGGCATTTTTTGTGAATGCCTAGCAAATAAGGGCTGGTGCTAGATGCCAATTCTCTATTCGGGGGTTAGGGTAAAATAAAAGGTTTTTTATGATTGGGCAGTTAAATATGCAGTCAGTTATTAGCATAGATGAAGATAGTAAAAAGCCTGTATCAACAAGTGCTGGCTTATCTTTTGTAGAAGAAAAAGCAGAGTATCAATCCTTCCCTTTTGTACTAGATGAGACGATAGGTAAAGATACTATGCTAGCCCCAAATCCATTAATAGCTAATGCTCTATTAGCAACAGAAAAAAAACTGGTTAATGAAACTGTTAATCTTAAAACTGATGATAAGGCTCTACAAGATATTTTACCGCAACTATTATTAAAAGATAAAAAAACGATAAGTGCTGTGTTTAATACTGTAGAACTAAATAATAACTTTACAAAAGAAATGAGTCCTTATCTAGTTTATAATTTATTTGAAGACAAAATTACAATTGATACTGATTTAAATTTACCTAAACAACCTCAAGCTTTAATGAATAATGATATAGAAATTTTTTCAGAGCTTGATAAGACATTACCTATTTTAAATAATATTATTGCTGAAGAAGATCAAGATGTTGTAATAGCTTTGCAACCTAAAGATTTAGCAAATAATATTGAAAAACCGATACAAAACCTTACTACAGATGAGATTGTTCTAAATAATATTATGCCTGAAATAGATAAAGAGAACCTAGCAAATGTTACAAGAGACTTACCATCTAACGAGGTATCTGCTTCAACTATAAAAGATTTAGAGCTTGAGCAAATAGAAATGCTTAAAGATGAAGAGCCTGTTGTGGCTTTACCATCTTTAGCACCTAGTGAAAAAATAAACATCATGCCTGTTGAAAAAGAGTTAAAAGTTAATGTTGCAGTTAATACAGCAACTACTAGTAACAATACTACTAGCCAGCAACTATCTACAGGGTTTGGTTCATTAGAAGGCAATGCATCTAAAGATTCTAGTAGTTCAAATCAAGGGCAAAATAGTAATCAGAAACAAACAGAATTTCAGCAATTAAACCAAATTTTTACTAAAATGGCTCTTTCTCAAGCACAGCAGGTAATGTTGTCACAATCGGCAATATTGACCCCAGATGTAGAAAGAACAGATAGGTTGTTAGCTGATTTAGGGATCGGTTTAGATAAACGCTCAGAACTACCTTCTGCAATGCGATTAATTAATACCAGTTTTGGCTCTTATAAATGGTCTAATGATTTCGGGCAAAGATTAATTTATATGGCAAATAAAAATATTCAAGAAGCTAAAATAAGCCTTAATCCTGAAAAACTTGGTCCATTGCAAGTAAAATTACATTTTGATAAAGACCAACAGTTGCAAGTATCAATTTTGGCCCAACATGGGGTAACTAGAGAGTTATTAGAAAATGCTCTACCAAGGCTACGAGAGTTATTAGAAAATGCTAATATAAATGTAGCAAATGTAGATGTGGGTAAGCAAGAGCTGTTTGATAAACAAAATAACAATCAAGATTCTAGTGATAAAGAAACAATAAATACCGGTGCTACCAATGAAGATGAAGTTATAGAAACTAAAGTAGTTGGTAGTTCAGATAATCTTATTGATTATTACGTGTAAATACTTAGAGACCTTTGCACGAGTTAGTCACGAGAGTAAAATGAGCTAGAATTTTGCAGATTTTAGTCAAAAAATAATCTCAATAGCTAGCTATTGAGCGTTTTTTTGGCTGGAAGATGCGAAATTATAGCCATTTTAATCCGTGAATAACCTCGTGCAACGGTCTCACTTAGAAAGAGAGTAAATTAAATGAAGCAAATAATAGGAACAATAGTAGTTGTAGGTACTCTATTTGGTGGATATTTGCCAGTAGGTGAGTTTGCAATACTTGTCCAACCCCTTGAAGTTTTAATTATTTGTGGGGGTGCTTTTGGAGCTTATATTATTTCTAACCCAGGTTGGGTTATTAAAGCTGGTATTACAGAATCTTTAGGCACAGCTAAACCAATACCACATACAAAAGAAATGTATCTGGAGTTGTTAGGGCTGATGTTTTTAGTATTCAATAAAGCAAGAAGAGAAGGCTTAATGTCAATAGAAGAAGATGTTGAAGATCCTTATAATAGTGAATTATTTAATATCGCCCCAAAAGTTGTTGCAGATCATCATGCAACTGATTTTATTGCAGATTACTTACGTTTAATGATATCAGGTGCATCTAACCCATACCAATTAGAAGACTTGATGATAGCAGAGCTTGAAGCTCATCATAATGAAGCGATACTGCCAGGTAAGGCGGTAGACAATGTAGCGCAAGCATTACCAGCTTTTGGTATAGTAGCTGCAGTATTAGGTATTATCGTTACCATGAGTTTTTTAGATCAAGGGCCTGCAGCCATAGCTGCTAAAATGTCTATTGCTTTGGTTGGTACTTTTTTAGGTATTTTAGTGTCATACTCAATTGTTGGGCCTTTAGCTACTGCATTAAACTATAGATACGAGGCTCAAAGTGCTTTTTTTGTCAGTATAAAAGCATGCTTAATGGCTAATTTACATGGCTATGCACCACCAATAGCTGTTGAGTTTGGCAGAAAATCTATTCCTAGTAGAGAAAGACCAACCTTTGCAGAAGTTGATGAATATCTACAGAGTTTAAAATAGAGTTTGGGTAATTTATTGTGAATAATGACCAGTCCATAATCATTAAAAGAGTTAAAAAAGCTGGGCACTGTGCCCATGGTGGCGTATGGAAGATTGCTTTTGCCGATTTTATGACTGCTGCTATGGCTTTTTTTATGATGTTGTGGCTATTAGGTGGCTCTAATGATGATGACATGAAAGCTATGGCAGAATATTTTAGAGACCCTAGTATTATTGAAGGGGCTCCTTTCGTATTAATCCCATCAGGAGAAGCAGGGCAAGCCTCAGATTCTATTATTGATATGGGTGGCTTTAAAGATGCTCCAAAACCATCTCAAGATGGTGAAGGAGATGGTGAAGGTGGTGCTCAAAGAATGCAAGAAATGATGCATATGATTGAGCTCAAAGCAAAAATTGAACAAAAAATAGCAGAAAGTGATACTTTAAAAAATTTAAAAGAACAGCTAAAAATAGATATAACTCCAAATGGTTTACAAATACAAGTTTTAGATGATAGAAGAAGCCCTATGTTTGAATCTGGGGTAGATTTACCAAGGGAGCAAGCTCGACATTTATTAAAAGAAGTTGGTGCTATATTAGCTCACTCAACACATAGAATAAGCATTGCAGGTCATACAGATGCCGCTGGTTTTGCACCCTTAGCAGAATATACTAATTGGGAGTTATCGGCAGATAGAGCAAATGCTGCTCGCAGGTTATTGTTAAGAGGGGGGGTAGATGAAGATAGAATAGCACAAGCGGTCGGATTAGCAGATACAGTGCCATTTGATGCAGAAAACCCGTATAATCCACGTAACAGAAGAATTAGTATAATTGTTTTGAATAAAGATGCAGAAGAAAG
>CAZJWQ010000146.1:0-3902 GCA_964549645.1 uncultured Piscirickettsiaceae bacterium
AATACATTTATACGCCAAATTAATAGTAAAAGTAAATAACTAGTTATTGCTAAAGTAACTCCTACCACAAGGCTACCTAAGTATAAAGGTTGCCAAATTTCAGTTAGTGTATGTTTAAACCAATACCAACTCATTTCAAAATGTAGTGATTCTGCTGCATTTTTTCCTAAAATGATAGTACCTATAGTATAGTTAAAGTAAAATATTGGGGGCATAGTTATAGGGTTGCTTATCCATACTAAAGCTACACTTAGTGGTAAATTTGCCCTCAAAAGTACGGCACTAATGGCTGCAGGTATCATTTGCCAAGGCATGGGTATAGCCATCCAAAATAATCCTATAGCGAACGCTTTAGAGGTGTTGTGTCTATGAATATGCCATAGGTTGCCATCCCCTAACCAACTGGCTAAAAACCCTAAGCCTTTCATCTTTTTTATTTGCTCAGGGGTGGGGCTATATTTTTTAATAAATCTTTTAGGCATTATATTGCGATACTTATTTATATATTTTGTTATGTTTTTATTACTAGGATTATTGAGTTTTTATCAATTATCACAAGCCCCTAGTTTTTATTATATTGCTTACGGTCTATCTATTTTAGCTTTGGCATTAATTATACAAAAATTTATTAAATTAAATGTAAAGTTTTTGCTTTTAACTTGCTTGATAGGTTATTTAGTAGGCTTTGCTTGGGCGTGGTTTTCTTATAGTGTTGAACCTGTTGTAGAAACAAATTTTTTAAACAAGCCTGTACAAATAGTTGGTACAGTGGTTGGCTTGCCAAAGTTTGGAGTATCAAATTTTGGTAATAATAGGGTGCAATTTACTTTTGCAATAGCAAGCATAAAAGATATTGCTAACAGTGATAACGTTAAAGAGTTTACTCTTGATAAACCTGTAATTAGTTTAAATTGGTTTGAAGGTAATAATAATTTTATTCCTACTATAAATGCAGGAGATAGATGGTGTTTGCCGGTTAAATTAAAACCTAATCATGCCACTTTTAACCCAAGTAGCTTTGATTTTGAAAAACATTTATTCATTAATCAAATAGTTGCTAGAGGCACGGTAAGCAATAGGTTTGGGCAGAGCTTGCTATTGAGAGAGGGTGGTTTTAATTTAAGGTTTTGGTTGTCTAAAAATATAGATATTTTGTTTGAAAACTCTGAGTTTATTGGTATTTATAGGGCTTTATTAATAGGCGAAAAAAGTCAAATAACTGCACAACAATGGGACGTATTTCAAAAAACAGGTACTATTCATTTAATGGCAATTTCAGGCTTGCACATAGGCATTATGGCAATGATTGGTTTTGTTGTATTTGGCTTGTTATGGCAAGGGTTAATAAGGGTTAAGTCATTTAATAAAGTACGACAAGTTCCTAAAATTTTATTTTCTGCATTAGCTGTTTTATTTTTAATTAGTCTGTATTTATCCATTTCTGGGGCTGCTATTGCTACTCAACGAGCTTGGATAATGGCTGTTGTGTTGATAATGATGTTGTTTTTAGGTAGAAAATTACAACCTTGGTCATCTTTAGCAATAGCGGCTATTTTGGTAGTTATTTGGCAACCTAGTTCTATATTATCAGCTGGTTTTTGGTTATCTTTTGGGGCTGTGGTATTAATTTTTATTACTCTTGCCAATAATTGGGTAAAGAGTTTAAAGCTTTGGCAAAAGGCTATAGTTATTCAACTGGTATTAACTATTGGTTTAATGCCTAGTTTAGCATTTTACTTCCAACACATACCTATAGTTAGTGGTTTGGCAAATTTAGTGGTTGTGCCTTTAGTTTCTATATTGGCTTTACCCTTGTTGTTTTTTACTTTATTAATAGGGCTTATTTTTGCAGATGTATCACCTATAATCTTTACAATTGTTACTGAAATTAACCATTTTGTTTGGTTTTGGATATGGCAATATTTAGGACTATTAGTCAATTGGTTTAGCTATGCTAATAGTTACTGGTTAATAGGTAAGGTAGCAGTATGGCAGGTAGTTTTACTTTATATTATCTGGTGGGTTATATACAAATATAAAGTTACAATATGGCTGTCATTAGTATTTGGGTCGCTAAGTTTTATTTTAATTATAGTGATATTTTCTATATTTCAAATTAATAAGCCCAAAACAGTAGGAGAAGTAAAACTTACTGTATTAGATGTAGGGCAAGCACAGGCATTAGTTATTGAAACTAAAAATCATGTGCTAGTTTATGATACGGGGGCAAAATGGGGAGACAAATTAGATGGAGCTAAATTAGCCGTTTTACCTTATTTAAGGCACCAAAAAATTAATAAGATTGATTTATTAATGATTAGCCATAGTGATTTAGACCATGCAGGAGGCGTGGCTTCTATTTTAAAAAATATAGCAGTAAAAGAACATGTTTCTGGGCAGTACAAACGCTTAAATAAGATGACCAATACTAATTATTTTACAACTTGCCATCAAAAACAGTGGCTGTTTGATGAAGTAAAATTTGCAGTAATATCTAACCCCACTAAAAAAATGAGTGACAATGATCAATCATGTGTATTACAAATATCAACAGGTACACAATCTATAATGATTAGTGGCGATGCTTCTAAGTCCATAGAATATAAACTAATAAATGAGTTTGGTGCAAGCTTATCTAGTAGTATTTTAATAGCAGGGCATCATGGTAGTAATACCTCTACATCTAAATTATGGTTGGATACAGTTAAACCTGAAAAAGTAGTTTTTACAGCAGGCTATGGCAATAGGTTTGGCTTTCCACGTAAGGAAGTAGTAGCAAGAATTGAGCAAAAGCATATAAAATGGCTTAATACCGCCTGCTCTGGAGCCATAAAGTTTACAATGACCCCTAATAGCTGGCAATTAATATCCCAAGAAAGATTGTTACGGCAACGACTATTCCATCATCAATGTAAAGTAGAATTATGAGCTGGCCAAAATTTTGGACAAAACCTAACACATGGCAAGCTTTTCTACTTAGCCCATTATCATACCTAGTTTGTTTTATTGCTAAACAGAGATTAAAAAAGTTTATAAAAAACCCACCACTTAAACAAACAACCACCAAAATAATAGTTGTAGGTAATATCGTAGTGGGTGGCACAGGTAAAACCCCGTTTATTTTATGGTTAGCACAAAAATTAGCACAACAAAATATAAGTTATGGCATAGTTAGTAGAGGTTATGGAGGTAAAAGTGATAGTTACCCTATATTAGTTAATGCCAACTCTAATCCATTACAAGTTGGGGACGAACCTATATTATTTGCTAAAAATTTAGCTTGCCCTATTGCGATAGCACCAAAACGATTACAAGCAATAGAATTACTAAATAAAAACTATACTTTAGATGTAATTATTGCCGATGACGGCTTACAACATTATGCAATGCCAAGAGATATTGAAATAATTATCTTTGATGGGCAAAGAGGCATAGGCAATGGTAAATGTATGCCAGCAGGACCTTTAAGAGAAAGTTATTCTCGATTAAAACAAGCTAAATTTGTTATAAGCAATGGTAATTGTATTGATGACAAAATTAATAATATTGTTACAACTAAAATTCACGTAATGTATTTAGAGCCTATAATATTTAAAAGAGTAAATGACCCAACTATTACATTGCCATTAAGCTCATTTAAGCAGCAAGACGTAGATGCTATAGCTGGCATTGGTAACCCTGAGCGTTTTTATAACACATTAAAAAAATTAAATATTAATATCAAAACTAAAAGCTTTGCTGATCATAAAAAATATACCTTAGCTGATTTTAATTGGCAAGATAATACAAAGCCTTTATTAATGACTGAAAAAGATGCCGTAAAATGCTATTATTTTGCACCAGATAACTGGTGGTATTTAGAAGTGTCACCAACCTGTGATGAAAAACTATTTCAACAAATA
>CAZJWQ010000147.1:0-3898 GCA_964549645.1 uncultured Piscirickettsiaceae bacterium
TAATCCTTTTTAAGTGTCAAAACCCTTCCTTAATCATTTAAAGATTAAGGGAGAGTTTAACCTAAATCCTGCAAGTGCTTGCACACATCTGACGTAAGCTATTAATTCGTATAGCAAATTTTAATTCTTCGGGAATATCAATAAGTATTCCACTTGAATTAAAATTGCTCTACAAATCAATATCTTACGTCATATATGCACAATCACTTGCAGGATTTAGGTTTAATTATATTATTAGATATTTTCTAAATACTTTAAGATGCTGTCTTAAATTAAGCTTCAGATTTTTCTTCGACAAAATCATCACCTTTAACAGCAGTAGTAATTGAACCTTTACCCTCTAAAATAGCATCTGCAACGGCAGAAAGGTATAGGCTAATTGATCTAACAGCATCATCATTACCTGGGATAACATAGTCTAAATCACTAGGATCATTATTAGTATCGACCACACCAACAACAGGAATACCAAGGTTTTTTGCTTCTTGGATTGCAATTTTTTCATTGCCTGTATCTATAACAAAAATGGCATTAGGCATTGCACGCATATCTTTTATACCACCTAGAGATAGCTCTAGTTTATTTTTTTGACGAGTACGCATTAAAGCTTCTTTCTTAGTTATCTTATCGAAAGTACCATCTTTTTCTTGCACTTCTAACTCTTTTAAACGCTTAATTGATTGCTTAATAGTTTTAAAGTTAGTCAACATACCACCTAACCAACGATAATCAACATAAGGCATGCCACAACGCTTGGCTTCTTGTGCAACCAATTCACCTGCTGCTTTTTTTGTACCAACAAATAAAACATTACCTTTAGACGCGGCAACGCCACCTAAAAAGTTTAATGCATCATTAAACATAGGTAGAGTTTTTTCTAAATTAACTATATGAATTTTATTGCGAGATCCAAAAATATATTCATTCATTTTTGGGTTCCAGTAACGTGTTTGATGCCCGAAGTGAACACCTGCTTCTAACATTTGACGCATGGTAACTTTTGCCATGATTTTTCTCCATTTTGGGTTAAGCCTCTGCCTATTCAAACAACGAACCTTTTAACAGTTTATTTAAGAGACCTTTGCACGAGGTTATTCACGGATTAAAATGGCTAGAATTCCGCATCTTTCAGCCAAAAAAACGCTCAATAGCTAGCTATTAAGCTTATTTTTTGACTAAAATCTGCAAAATTCTAGCTCATTTTACTCTCGTGACTAACTCGTACAAAGGTCTCTACAAGACTGCTTAACTTTTATTAGTTAAAAAGTTAATTAGGCACCCCGTTAAATTTGTAATTAATAGACATGCGGATTATTAAATTATTTAAAAACACCTAGTTTTTAAGCACAATAATTGTAACACATTAAGATTAATTAACCCAAACTTATTAACCCCCCAAACAATCAAATGCAAGGAACTTCTTGCCCTCTCTGCTTATAAAACTCTGCCACAAAACTATGTAGAGTTTTGCTTGCTATTGCATCTCTCATGCCTTGCATTAATGTTTGATAGTAATGTAAGTTGTGAATTGTGTTTAACCTTGCCCCTTGTATTTCACCACATTTATCTAAGTGATGTAAATACGCTCTAGTATAATTTTTGCAAGTATAGCAATTACACTTTTCATCTAAGCTTTTGGTACTAGTTTTATGGACTGCATTGCGTATTTTAACTATACCTGCATGAGTAAATAAAAAACCATTTCTGGCATTGCGGGTAGGTATAACACAATCAAACATATCTATACCTCGGCGAACGGCTGCAACTAAATCTTCTGGCTTGCCTACACCCATCATATATCTTGGTTTATCTTTAGGCATATGTGGTTCTGTAAAATCAAGCGTTGCCATCATCTCTTCTTTTGGTTCACCTACAGATAAACCACCTATTGCATAGCCATCAAAGCCTATTTGCGTTAATGCTTTAATAGATTCTTCTCTTAAGTCTTGGTACATACCTCCTTGTACTATTCCAAAAAGAGCAGCTGGGCTATTGGCATGGGCAGTTTTTGATCTTTTTGCCCAACGTAAAGATAATTGCATAGAGTCAGCGGCTTCTTTATGGGTTGCAGGGTAAGGTGTACATTCATCAAAAATCATTACAATATCTGCACCCAATTTTTTTTGAATTTGCATGGACTCTTCTGGACCCATAAATATTTTTGAGCCATTTACAGGGTTTCTAAAATCTACACCTTTTTCAGTTATTTTACGAGTTTTACCAAGGCTAAAAACTTGAAACCCACCAGAATCAGTAAGTATTGGCCCTTGCCAATTCATAAAGTCGTGCAAATCACCATGTTGTTCAATTATGTCGGTACCTGGGCGAATTGCTAGGTGAAAGGTATTGCCTAAAATTATTTGAGCACCAGTTGCTTTAATTTCTTCGGGCATCATAGCTTTTACTGAACCGTAAGTTCCTACAGGCATAAATGCAGGGGTTTCTACAGTTCCTCTGGCAAAAACTAATCGCCCTCTTCTTGCTCTACCGTCTTGATTGTCTAATTCAAATTTCATTTTTTTGAAGACCTGCGGTAGCTTTTGCTTTTTTTGCTGGAAAAACTAACATGGCATCACCATAACTAAAAAATCTATATTTTTGCTCAACCGCGTGCTTGTAAGCAGACATAGTTCTGTCATAACCTGCTAAAGCTGAAACTAGCATAATTAAGGTTGATTCTGGCAGATGGAAATTAGTTAACAAGGCATCTACAACTTTAAATTCGGTACCTGGGGTGATGAAAATATCTGTTTCTCCCCTGTAGGCTTGTAAGCTATCGCCATCTACTAATCTTATTGCACTTTCTAAGGTTCTAACAGATGTAGTACCTACCGCTATTACTCGCCCCCCATTTTGCTTAGTTTGTTTTATAAGCTGTACAGTTTCGTCGGTTAACTCTATTATTTCTGCATGCATTTTATGCTCTGCAATATTATCTACTTGTACTGGACGAAAAGTTCCTGCCCCGACATGCAAGGTTACAAAAGCTGTCTTAACCCCTTGTTGTTTTATTTTCTCAATAAAGTTTAAATCAAAATGTAAACCTGCGGTTGGGGCAGCAACCGAACCTGCTACATCTGAATAAACTGTTTGGTAACGTTCTTTATCTGCATCATCATCTGCACGGGCAATATAAGGTGGTAAGGGTATATGACCATATTCTTCTATTAATTCTAGGGCATTTTTATTGCCTTTGTTATTAATTATATTAACTACAAATAAAGACTCTTTTCTTCTAATAACCTCTATTTCAAAGGCGTTTTCTATTATTAAAGATGAACCTATTTTAGGGGCTTTACTGGCTTTTATATGAGTTAATATTGTATTGTCATCTAACACTCTTTCTATCAACAATTCTATTTTTGCCCCTGTAGTTTTTTTACCAAAAAGACGTGCTGGTATAACTTTTGTATTATTAAAAACTAAACAGTCTTCGGGTTGTAAATATGATAATAAATCAGTGAATTTTTTATCTGCTAAAGTTCCATTATCTTCCATAACCAATAAACGGCTTTGAGTACGTTCTTTGGTTGGTTGCTGGGCTATTAAATTTTCTGGTAGTTTAAAACCAAAGTCTTGGCGTGTATAAGTCATAATTTTGTATAAAATCCAATATTTATCTTAAAAACTAGTAATTATACTTTTTAAAAGATTAAAATACTCCACAAACTTATACCCTAATACCCAGATAGAGATTGGATATATAGCTCTAGCCCTTGTTTGCTAGGCGTTTGCAAAAAATCTTAGCTTCACCCATCGGTTAAGCGGGCATTTTTTGTGAATGCCTAGCGAATAAGGGATGGTGCTAGATGCCAATTCTCTATCTTGGGATTAGGGTTACACTTTAAGAGAAAAAACTGTGTTTACAATAGAACAAATTGACCCAAAAATGTTTCGA
>CAZJWQ010000148.1:0-3892 GCA_964549645.1 uncultured Piscirickettsiaceae bacterium
TGTTATTTTACCAATTTGAGCAGGGAGAGTGATGAATTATGCAAAGGTCTCATTAAAGATAGTATTAAGATGAAACCTCGTATAACTCATAGTAAGGAACCAAAACAATAAATTATTTAATAAAAAGTTTGAATTATCGTTTTTGGTTTGTTAGAATGAGTGACTTCTAAGTTTTTTAATTATTATTTTAAAGATAATAAGAAAATGTCCTAATCAATATTTTAGAATTTGGATATAAAAATACTAAAAATTTATGTACTATTTTTTATAAAAAGGTTAGCATATAAATAACTAGAGTTTATACCTGTTTTTTAATTTAAAAATTAGGGAAATGGTTAGTACCTAAATCCTGTAAGTGCTTGCACACATATAGCACAAGCTATATGTGTGCAAGCACTTACAGGATTTAGGTAAAGTAATTTAGATTTTTTTAGTAAAATTTAGTTGGAAGGGCTTTTAATGTTTAAAAAGCTATATTTATTTTGTAGTACAGCAGTACAGTCAGTAATGAAAGGTAAAAAGATGTCAAATACAGTTTCTGGAACAGTTAAGTGGTTCAATGATGAGAAAGGTTTTGGATTTATTGAGCAACAAGGTGGAAAGGATGTATTTGTACATTTTTCTGCAATAGTAGGTTCAGGTCGTAAAACTTTAGTGGAAGGTCAAACAGTAACAATGGAAGTTGTTTCTGGTGAAAAAGGACCTCAAGCTGAAAACGTGTTGCCTGAAGAATAATTTATATTATGACTTCAGCTGGAAATATTTATAATAGTTAATTCCTAACTAGTGTAAATATCTCTATTTAAGAAACCGCTATTTTTAGCGGTTTTTTTATGCCTGTCTATTTAAGATACTGTCTTATAGGAGGCTTCTGAATATTGCGCTCATAGTTCAGCTGGATAGAACGTTGCCCTCCGGAGGCAAAGGTCAGAGGTTCAAATCCTCTTGAGTGCGCCATTACTTATGATAAAAATCGTATATTTTTTGTGCCATATTGCTAGAAACCCCCTGTACTTTGCTTAGTTCTAACACTGCCGCTCCTTTTACATTACCTATGCCGCCAAAATGATTAAGTAATTTTTTTCTTGTTTTTGCACCAACTCCAGTAATATCTTCAAGTTGAGAATGAGTTTGAGATTTTTGCCTTTTTTCTCTATGAGCGGTAATTGCAAACCTATGAGCTTCATCTCTAATATGATTAATTAAATGAAGAGCTATATCATCTGCTTTTAAATCTATCCCTTGTTTATTATTAGGGGTATATAATATTTCTAGCCCAGCTTTTCTACCTTCACCTTTTGCCACGGAGACTAGCTGTACATTAGTAATTTTTAAATCTTTAAACACTGCTATAGCTTGACTTAATTGACCTTTACCACCATCGATTACTACTAAATTTGGCAAAGACTTATTGTCTTTTTGTAAACGACTATAGCGCCTAGTTATTACTTGCTTCATAGCAGCATAATCATCACCACCTTGTACACCTTCAATATTAAATTTTCTATATAATTTATTATCAGGAACTCCATCATTAAATACCACACAACTGGCAACAGTTTGGCTGCCCATAGTGTGGCTAATATCAAAACATTCCATATATAAAGGTTTTTCTTGCATGTTTAAAACAACAGCTAAAGCATTGACCCTATCTAATTGTGTAGCTTTTTGATTTATATGCTGTTTAAGAGCTGATAATGCATTAGTTTTTGCTAAATTTAACAGGCTAGTTAAGTTCTTAGAATTAGGGGTTTTTATACTAACTCTCATGCTAACTTTTTTATTAGCTGATTTTTGGTAGAGCCAATCGCTTAACTCTTCGTTGTCATTAAGATTTTGCCCAACTAAAATAACACTAGGTATAGGTAAATCAATATAATACTGGCTAATAAAGGCAGTCATAATTTCATCATCTATACTATCTAAACTTACTACAGGGAAACTATTTTGACTACCCCACAAACTACCCCCTCTATACATCATTAAAGATATACATACTTGATTTAACTGCCTTGCTATAGCTATAACATCTATATCTTTTTTACCTGCTTGGCTAATTAAATGTTGGCTTTGAATAGTTCTTAAAGATGAAATTTTATCACGATAGATTCCTGCTTTTTCAAAGTATAAATTTTTAGCACTTTGTTCCATTTTCAAACCAAACTGCTCAATAACTTTAAAACTTTTACCTTCTAAAAATAACTTAGTATTAACAACATCTTCTAAATATTGTTTTTCACTGACAAAACCATCAACACAGGGAGCTGAGCAACGTTCTATTTGATATTGTAAGCAAGGTCGAGATCTATTATTAAATTCTGTTTCTGAACATTGCCTAATACCAAATATCTTTTGTAAACTATCTAAAGTTTGCTGTAAAGCTGCCACATTTGGGAAAGGACCATAATATTGCCCTAATTTACGTTTTATGCCACGATGATAGCCAATAGATGGATATTGCTTATTAGATAAAAAAATGTAGGGGTAAGATTTATCATCCCTAAATAAAATATTATATTTAGGCTTGTATTTTTTTATTAAAGTATTCTCAAGTATTAATGCCTCTGCCTCCGTATCAGTCACTATTACTTCTATACTATAAATTTGTTCTACCAAAGCTTTGGTTTTTAAATTAAGATGTAATTTATTAAAATAACTAGCTACACGACGCTGCAAGTTTCTTGCTTTACCCACATAAATAATAATATTTTGTGTGTCCAACATTTGGTACACCCCTGCCCGGCTAGTTAAACTTTTTATATAAAGCTTAATATCAAAATTATTATTAGTTTTATTGTTATTTATTTTCGACATAGTGTTAATTACGGTTAAAATACTCTACTAATATTATATTATAAAGGATTTAACAATGAATAATCAAAATGAAGGTATCTCAAGGCTAGCGACTGCTGCAGAGAATTTTATAAAGCAAGAACGTTGGAGCCGCCGCTGGACTAACCTTTTAAAATTAATTATAATTCTTTATATACTAGGAGCTATAGCATTTGCTGTATTTACATTAAACAAAAACCAAGAAATTATATTAAATGAACATATTGCCTTAATAACCCTTACTGGGATAATTTCTTCAGAATCACAAGTTAGTGCTGCTAATTTTAAACCTTTATTAGAGAGAGCTTTTTCAAACCCAAAATCTGTTGCTGTAGTAATTAAAGCTAATTCCCCAGGTGGTAGCCCTGTCCAATCGGCTTTAATTAATAATGAAATCACTAGGCTAAAAAATCTATATAACAAACCTATCTATTTTGTAGTGGAAGATATGTGCACTTCTGGCTGTTACTATATTGCAGTAGCCGCAGATAAAATTTATGCTAGCCAAGGTTCAATTATTGGCTCTATCGGCGTAAGAATGAGTTCATTTGGTTTTACTTCTTTAATGGAAAAATTAGGGATTGAAAATAGATCAATGCACGCAGGAGACAATAAAACTTTTATAGACCCTTTTAGTGAAAAAAACGAAGCGGGGCGTAAATTTTTTCAAGAAAGAATTTTAGACAGAACTCATCAGCAATTTATACAAGCGGTACGTGATGGCAGAAATAACAGGATTATAGAAGACGAAACAACCTTTTCTGGGCTAGTCTGGTTAGGGGATGAAGCATTAGCAAAAGGTCTTATTGATGGTCTAGGAGATTTAGGACATATCAAAAGAGAAGTCTTGCAAGTTGATAAAGTTATAAATTATGACGTTGATAAATCACTAATTGAAAAATTAATGAGTGGCATTGCTGTTGAAACGGCAGCACAATTAAGTAATTTAAATTCAGGGTTAAGATAAATCAGATAGAGAATTGGTATCTAGCACCAGCCCTTATTCGCTAGGCATTCACAAAAAATGCCCGCTTAACAATGGTGAAGCTAAGATTTTTTG
>CAZJWQ010000149.1:0-3845 GCA_964549645.1 uncultured Piscirickettsiaceae bacterium
GACAAAATGCAAGAATTAGTTGATGTTTATAACTCGTTAAAAAATAATTATGTGGCTGGATAAAAGCTGATCACTCAAGATATCCATGGAATAAAAAAGCATGAATATAGAGATTAAAGACATAAGATCTTTATTTAGCCAAGCTTATTTTCAGCGTGGGCAAAAGCTGATGATGCAAGGTAAGGTTAAATTACAAGGCATCAAAAAAATAGATAGCAGCTCTATATCGATAACTTCAAAGGTACAAGGTACTAATGTTTACAGCCAGGATATTTGTCTCTCATACGATCATCAGCTAGAATTAGATATTAATGGTTCTTGCTCTTGCCCAATAGGTTATAACTGCAAACATGTAGTAGCGGTTTGTTTAGTGGCACAGCAACAAATAATAGCAAATAAAAACTTACAAATTGAAGCCCCCTTACATCAAGGCGATGATAAGTTTATAAAGTGGCTTAATAATTTAGAGGAAGATGTGGAAGAGCTTAGCCACAGCGATCAACCTAACAAGTTAAAATGGTACACCTTTCATCTTTTTGAACAACGAGGCGACAACTATTCTACAGCCAGATCTATAGAAAAAGAATTACAAATTGTATTAAATAAGTACACAGCAAGAGGTAGATTATCTAAACCAAAAAAAGTTACCTTAAATAAATATGTTAATGATAATGAAGAATGGCATGCAGATAGAAATATAAAAGATCTATGTAGTAATTTTATTGAACAGCAATACTCTTATTATTCAGATGAAAAAAATGTATTTTTTGCAGGATTGATGGGTTACTTGTTTTTAAAGGGACTAATTGCTACTAAAAGAGCATATTTTAAACAAAATAATCAACCTTTAACTTGGTCAGAAGAAGTTTATGATTTAAAGCTAGAATATAATAAAGAGCAAGATAAAACACAAAACCAAACCGAACATAAGTTAAGCTTTAATATTACTCAACAGCATTTTATTGTACTATGTTCACCACCAATTTTAATCAATACTCAAAACCAAGTATGCCAAAAAATAGTAACTTCTTTAGATATAGAAGTGATTAGATCTTTATTAAATATCCCCGCAATTAAAACATTAGAGCAGCTAGACCAAATTGTTAGCATATTAGAATTGCAAGAAATAATAGTACAAGCAAAAACTCCTTTTAAAAAATCTAGCTTACCTAATATTGAAGCATTAAAACCAAAAATTATTAAAAATAAACCGAGCCCCGTTCTTTATTTAGAAAAATCAAATATGTTGTTATTCAGTGTGTATTTTGGTTATACCGAAAATATTTTTATATCCTTGGTTGAGCAAAGTGAAATTATTAAAACTAAAGAGGAAGGGCTGCGAATTGAACTGCATCGGGATTTAGAACAAGAACAAGTTCACTTGCAAGAAGTGTCCTCGCTTATACAGAGGTTATTAGTTTTGCCTATAGAGATCGACCCAACTCAAACACCACTAAAGGAACTTATGTTTTGTTTTGATGAAACTTTTCAGTTCACAGAACAAGAGCAATGGTCTGCAAGAATGCATTTACAAGCAAATGTTTACCCAGTGCTTGAAAAGCTAGGTTGGATAATTGATGTACCAAAAAATATTGACATAAAGCCAATAAAAAATGTAGAGGTAGAATCTAGCGATAAAAATAACTGGTTTGAATTAAATATTGACATAAAAGTAGGCAATAAAAAAACCTCTATAGAACCTGTTATAAAGTATTTATTGCAAAATTATAACCAAGCATCAGAACTACCAGATACACTTTATATTCCACTAGACCAACAAAATGGATTAAGTTGTACTAAACAACAAATAGCACCAATTTTTAATACCTTTTTGCAACTATATGGCGAAGAAACCACCAATTTTGACCAATTAAAATTTCAACCATTTGATGCCCATCTTATTCAAGGCTTAAGTGATATGCCGATAAAATGGCATGGTAAAAAAGACAGTTTAAAACTAGCCAATAAGCTAGCAAACTTTAAAGGTATTGAAGAAGTAGCACCGCCAAAAGGATTAAACGCCACCTTACGTAACTATCAACAATTTGGTTTAAATTGGCTAAACTTTTTACACCAATTTAAATTTAATGGTATTTTAGCCGATGACATGGGGTTAGGTAAAACCTTACAAACTTTAACCTGGTTGTTAAAATTAAAAGAAAACCAACAGTTAAAACAACCAGTACTGCTAATAGTACCAACCTCCTTAATAGGTAACTGGAAAGCAGAATCAAAAAGGTTTACCCCAAGTTTAAATTTATTAACATTGCACGGTGCAGATAGAGCAGAATGTTTTGCAGAAATAATGGAGCATGACATAGTTTTAACCAGCTACCCATTAATCGTAAAAGATATTGCAACACTTAAAAAAATAAACTTTTTATACCTAGTGTTAGATGAAGCACAAAAAATAAAAAACCCAAAAACTAAATTATATGCCAGCTTATTAGAACTTAAAAGTGAACATAGGCTATGTTTAACAGGTACACCAATGGAAAATCATTTGGGAGAAGTTTGGTCTATATTTAACTTTTTAATGCCGGGTTTTTTAAATAATTTACCGCAGTTTAAAAAAACCTTTCAAAATCCAATAGAAAAAGAGCATAGCCCTTCAGCACAAAAATTATTTAATCAAAAAATATCACCTTTTTTATTGCGAAGAAACAAAAAAGAAGTGGCAACAGAACTGCCAGATAAAACAGAAATAATTAAAACAGTAGAGTTTGATAATCCGCAAGCACAGTTATATGAAACAGTACGACTAACTATGGAAGAAAGTATTCGTAATATAGTTAGTGAAAAAGGCCTAGCCAAATCACAAATTATGATTTTAGATGCCCTGCTAAAATTACGCCAAGTTTGCTGCCACCCAGCACTAGTTAAAATAGAGGCAGCTAAAAAAGTAAAACACTCAGCTAAACTAGAAATGTTAATGGACTTAGTAACCGAGCTAACAGAGGCAAATCATAAAATAATATTATTTTCGCAATTTACTTCTATGCTTAAAATAATTGAAGACAGATTTAACAAAGCCAAAATAAAATACAGTTTATTAACCGGGCAAACTCGTAAACGAGAAGAAGCGATTGAGCACTTTAAAAGTGGAGAAACGCAAGTGTTTCTAATCAGCCTAAAAGCTGGCGGAGTAGGTTTAAACCTAGTAGAAGCAGATACTGTAATTCATTACGACCCTTGGTGGAACCCAGCAGTAGAAAACCAAGCCACCGATCGTGCTCATAGAATAGGGCAAAATAAAGAAGTATTTGTCTACAAATTAATTGTAGCCAATACCATTGAAGAAAAAATAATAGCATTACAAGCTAAAAAGCAAGCATTACAAGATCAGCTATATGATCAAAAAGAAATCCAAAAACAAGAAAAATTAACTGGTGAAGATCTAATGAAATTATTGATTAGTGAATGATTTCTTGAGGATAATGCCCAGAAAACAGTTTTATTTTCACTAAAGCAGTTATGCATTAAAAACTGTTAAAAGTAATCAAAATAACAGCTCATGATTATCGGAGAAAATAAAATGATAAACTATGAAATAGCACAAAAAAGAACTGTCGTATCTATTGGAGAATCAGTAAAAATAATCCGTGAATTACAAGGATTAAGTCAAAATGAATTAGCTTCAATAACAGGCATTCCTCAATCTACTTTGTCTGCAATAGAACATGATAAAATTAACTTAGGAGTAGAAAGAGCAAAAACACTTGCAAGAGCATTAAAATGCCACCCATCAGTTTTGGTGTTTCCTGGTTGGGATATCAACTACGAACAAGTTGCATAACAAAAACATGCACCTGATTGCCAAACGCGGCACTCCTTTTGCTTACGCA